>JBFYOK010000137.1:0-4449 GCA_041303845.1 Microbacteriaceae bacterium
TGGCGCGCCCAGGTGCAGCAGGCGTTTGACACCCAAGAGATGGTCGACTCGAGCGCACCCGCGTGGTTTGAAGAGACTCCAACGCGAGTGCAGACAATCCCGGTGGTTCGACCGCCTCGACAGGGATCTGACGAAACGGCATCCACCTCACTCGCCGTGATCTCGGTGCACACGAACCTGTCGGAGAACCGCCTGCCGTCGCGCCAGGAACAAACGTTCCACGCGTGTGCCGACGAACTCTTCGCGATGATCGCCAGTGGCAACTTTCCCGACCTCGAGGCGGCACCCGAGCCGAAGCGTGGTGCTCCCCGGGCATCCGACGGACTCATTCGACTCGACGTCGAGGGTGACGTGTTATTCGCGAGCCCCAACGCGGCCTCAGCATTCAACCGCATCGGCTACAAAGAAGAGCTCGAAGGGGAGTCACTGAGCGAAGTGACCACCCAAGTGCTCACGGGCAAGCTCACCATCGACGAGTCGTTACCTCTCGTCGTGACGGGCCGCGCGCCCTGGCGAGCGGACATCGAAGCCGGCCGCGTGACCATCGCATTGCGCGCAATCCCGCTGCGACGCGGGTCGGAGCGAACCGGCGCCATCGTGCTCTGCCGCGATGTGAGCGAGCTGCGCAATCAAGAGCGTGAGCTCATGACGAAAGACGCGACCATCCGCGAGATCCACCACCGGGTGAAGAACAACCTGCAGACGGTTGCCTCGCTGTTGCGCATTCAGGCCCGACGCTCACAATCTGACGAGGCGAAGGATGCACTAACCCAAGCCATGCGCCGCGTCGCGAGCATCGCGGTCGTGCACGACACCCTGTCTGAGGGGCTCAATCAAAACGTCGACTTTGACGACGTTTTTCAGCGCGTGCTCGGGTTGGTCGCGGAGGTCGCCGCCATGCACGGCACGACGGCGCACTCAAGTTTCTCGGGGTCCTTCGGATCTCTGCCGAGCACGTATGCGACTCCGCTTTCGCTCGCGCTGACCGAGCTCGTCACGAATGCCGTCGAACACGGTCTGGCTGGGCGCGAAGGAACGGTTGAGATCACGGCTCATCGCGACGACGACGTGCTGCGCGTCACAATCACCGACAACGGAAAGGGCCTGACCGACGGAAAGGTCTCGGAAGGTCTCGGCACCCAGATCGTGCGCACGTTGATTGAGGGTGAGCTGAGTGGCTCGCTCGAGTGGGAGTCACCGGTCGAAGGTGGCACGCGTGTGCGCGTGAGCATCCCGTTGCGTTTCATGAAAGAGACCGGGATTACCGCAGTAACGGCAACCCCGGTCTAAACGCTTTCGGTGATCTAGCCGGCGCGACGTGCGCGAGCTGCGCGACGCTTGAGCGCGCGACGCTCGTCTTCGCTCAAGCCGCCCCAGACACCGGAGTCCTGGTTTGTCTCGAGTGCGTACTGCAGGCACTGCTCGGAAACTGAGCAACGGCCGCAGACCGACTTGGCCTTTTCGATCTGGTCAACAGCGGGTCCTGTGTTGCCGACCGGGAAGAAGAGCTCGGGGTCGACCGTCAGGCAGGCGGAACTATCGCGCCAATCCATGGGGTACTCCTTGTTTAGTAGTGATTTCTTGAGTTTGGGTCATCGCGCACGCAAACATTCACGTGGCGCTGGGCCCGAGATGCAACCGAGAAACCGACTCAAACCGCTTCCTCAAACGAGGGGCGATCCGCCCACAACGTTGGAGGGGAAACTCGACTTGAATAATGGTGACACAGTGGATGTGCACGTGTAAAGACTTTTTTTAGAATTGTTTAGTGAGTGATGACAAGAAGCCTGTTGATGGGAGTAGGAAAATGCCTGATCAAGGCACCAAAAGCGGCACTCTGATTGCTCTCGGAATTGTTCTGATGCTCGAGTCCCTGGCGCTGGCTGTTTTGAGTGTGTGGTTCCTCATTGAGATTCTGACCACCGAGGTGAACTCGGTCGGCGGATCAGTTCTCACGTTCGCGCTTGCCGTGCTGGCAACCGTCTGGGTGGGTGCTGCCGGCCTGGGCGCGTTTCGTGCGCGTCCGTGGGTTCGGGCCGCAGCCCTCACGTGGCAGCTGTGTCAGCTCGCCGTAGCGGTGGGCGCGTTCGACGGCGTTTTTGCCGCACCTGCGGTCGGCTATGCCGTGCTCGTTCCGACCATCGTTGCGCTCATTTTGCTCTTCGTGCCGTCAACTACGGCTGCGTTGCGTCGCGACCCCGACTACTAAAGGCCGAAGCCTAGAGACCGAGCTTGGTGCGCAACATCGCGACGTGACCCGTCGCCTTGACGTTGTAGAGAGCTTGTGTGAGCTTGCCGTCGGGACCGACAACGAACGTCGAGCGAATCGTGCCCATCACCGTCTTGCCGTACATGCTCTTCTCGCCATATGCACCGTAGGCGTTGTGCACGGTGAAGTCAGGATCGCTAAGCAGCGGGAAGGTCAGGCCGTCGTGCTCTTGGAACTTCTTGAGCTTCGCCGGGGTGTCCTTCGAGATACCGAGGACGACGAAGCCGGCTGCCTGCAGAGAAGACAAGCTGTCACGGAAGTCGCACGCCTGAGTCGTGCATCCCGGAGTCATTGCTGCCGGGTAGAAGTAGACAATCACGGACTTGCCGGCGAAATCTGACAACGAAACATGGTTGCCATCTTGGTCGGGAAGTGTGAATGCGGGGGCAGTCGTGCCCTCTTCAAGTCGAACGTTAGCCATGCGCCAACTCTAGTCGCGCCGAGACGGCGAGTCGACGAGCGGGTGCTAGTCAACGAGAGTGGCGATGAGGCGCTGGAGTGAGTCCAGTCGAACCGCGCTGCGCGCATCCAACGCACCGGATGCGACCGCCTCGTTCATCGCACAGTCGGGTGCATCGGGAAGGTGTGTGCACCCGCGCGGGCAATCTTCGGCCACGCGCGCGAGGTCGCTGAACGCGTCGAGCAGGTGGTTCGTATCGACATGGCCGAGACCGAATGAGCGCACGCCGGGGGTGTCGATAATCCAGCCGGAACCCGTCGCGGGGCTGCCTTCGGGTGCCGTGAACCGCAGGCAAATGGAGCTGCTCGAAGTGTGACGTCCGCGGCCGGTGACGTCGTTGACTCGACCGACGGCGCGGTGCGCATCCGGAACCAAGGCGTTTACGAGCGTCGACTTGCCCACCCCGGAGTGGCCGACCGCGACCGTGACGTGCCCGACCAACAGTTTCGCGATCTCGTCGAGAGGAGGGTCGTCGGAGCGGCTCGTCACAACAATCAGGTCGAGCCCGTCGAAGTGAGCGAGAAATTCGGCTGGGTCGGCGAGGTCTGTCTTGGTGATGCACAGAATCGGCGTGAGACGAGCGTCGTAGGCGGCAACGAGGTAACGATCGACCAGACGGATGCGCGGCTCGGGGTTTGCCGCCGCCACCACGATCAGCATCTGATCGGCATTGGCAACAATCACACGTTCGACGGTGTCGGTGTCGTCAGCACTTCGGCGAAGAAGCGTCGACCGCTCTTCGACGCGCACGATTCGAGCGAGGCTACCCTCCGCTCCCGACGTATCGCCGACCAGGGCAACGCGGTCACCCGTCACAATCGACTTGCGCCCAAGTTCACGCGCCTGCGTCGCGGTGACTCGAATCTCGTTGCCCGCTTCCTCATTCTCCAGCAGCACCGTGTAACGGCCGCGGTCGACGATGAGCACCATGCCGTGAACGGCCTGGGCGTGTTCGGGCCGGTTCTTCGTGCGAGGACGATTGCCCTTCGGATTCGCCCGCACTCGAACATCCGACTCGTCGAACTGCGGTTCGTCGTCGTTCTCGTCGTCCGTCCACCAACTCATTCGGCGGGCACGTTTCCGATCATCTGCTGCCACAGTTGTGCAAACTCAGGCAATGTCTTCGAGGTCGTCGCGATGTTCTCAATCATCACGCCGGGAACACGCAGTCCAATAATCGCTCCTGCGGTCGCCATGCGGTGGTCCTCGTAGCTCAGCCACTCGCCGCCGTGCAGGTCGGCTGGTTCGATGTGCAGGCCGTCCTCGAGTTCGGTCACTCGGCCGCCGAGCTTGTTGATCTCGGCCGCAAGGGCAGCAAGTCGGTCTGTTTCGTGGTGGCGGATGTGACCGATGCCGGTAATCGTGCTTTCGCTATCGGCCAGCGCCGCCAGCGCGACAAGAGCTGGCGCGAGTTCGCCACCGGTCGTGAGATCAAGGGTGACACCAGAAATGCGACCTGAACCGGAGACCGTGACGGAACTCGCGTCACGGGTGACGGTAGCGCCGAACAACGGCAAGAGGGTGAGCAGGTCGTTGCCGACCTGGGTGGTCGTCGCCGGCCATCCGTCAATCGTGACGGTGCCTCCCGAGACAAGTGCTGCCGCCAAGAACGGCGCGGCATTCGATAAGTCGGGTTCGATGTTGATTGAGCCACCGGCAATCGGGCCCGGCTTGACGACCCACCGGCCTGGTTCGGGCGACGACGCGTCGACCCCATGGG
>JBFYOK010000138.1:0-5482 GCA_041303845.1 Microbacteriaceae bacterium
GAAATCATCCTCACGCCTGGCCCAGAGGGCATGAAGGGCGCGCTGGCGAAGGCAACCGAGATTGTGGAATCGACTCCCGGCGCAATTCTCGCTCGACAGTTTGAGAACGAAGCAAACCCGGAGATTCACCGCAAAACGACCGCCGAAGAAGTCTGGGCAGACACCGACGGCAAGGTCGACATCTTTATCGCCGGCATCGGCACGGGTGGAACCATCACCGGTGTGGGTCAGCGGTTGAAGCAGCTCAACCCGAACGTGCAGATCATCGGCATCGAGCCAGAGGAATCGCCGATTCTCAACGGAGGAAACCCCGGCCCACACAAGATTCAGGGCATCGGACCGAACTTTGTGCCACCAATTCTCGACACCACGGTTTACGACGAAATTTTCGACGTGAACTTTGACCAAGCTCTCGAGTTCGGTCGCCGTCTCGCCGCAGAAGAAGGAATTCTCTCTGGCATTTCGACGGGAGCAATCTTCTACGCTGCCAACCAGATTGCTCGTCGCCCCGAGAACAAGGGCAA
Organism: Microbacteriaceae bacterium; assembly: GCA_041303845.1. Classification (GTDB taxonomy): domain Bacteria; phylum Actinomycetota; class Actinomycetes; order Actinomycetales; family Microbacteriaceae; genus RFQD01. Next base: position 525 of record JBFYOK010000138.1, read on the forward strand.
GACAATCGTTGCCATCGTTTGCGACTATGGCGAGCGCTACATCTCGACGGCCCTCTGGGAGCCGTTCCGCGACTAGTCGCGAAGTTGATGCATGTGGGCTCGCCGGGGTCGGCGGGCCCACAGGTCCTTAACGAGACTGGCGAAAAACGCACACACCGCATCGGAATTTCAGCAGACGTCGAACGGTTAGCCTTGACACCTATGATTCATTTTCGCGAAGACATTGCCAACGCACACGAGCACGATCCGGCTGCTCGCAGTGCGTTCGAGACGTTTGTCGTCGCGTCGGGTCTGCATGCGATCTGGGCCTACCGCTGGAACCACTGGTTGTGGACGCACCGGGTGCGTTTCTTCGCCCGTGTTGGGTCACAGCTCACTCGCTGGATCACGGGAATTGAGATTCACCCCGGCGCGACCATCGGGCGGCGCTTTTTCATCGATCACGGCATGGGCGTCGTCATCGGCGAGACGGCTGAGATCGGTGACGATGTGATGATTTATCACGGAGTTACCCTCGGCGGTCGCTCGCTGAACGTCGGCAAGCGTCACCCCACTTTGGAAGACGGTGTTCGCGTGGGTGCCGGCGCCAAAATCTTGGGCGCCATCACCATTGGTCGCAATTCGCTCGTGGGCGCCAACGCCGTTGTCGTCAAAGACGTCCCGGCGAATTCCGTCGCGACGGGAATTCCCGCAACGGTGACCCCGAAGTCTGCTGCGAGAAGTGAAGCGTCGTACTACGACCCCGCAGCTTGGATTTAGGCGCTTCGCTACTTCGCTTCACCGAGCGCGCTGAGGCGCGCTTCTTCGTCGGTGGTGATGCACGAGTCAACGACGGGGCCGAGTGCGCCATCCATCACCTGATCAAGGTTGTATGACTTGTACCCGGTGCGGTGATCGGCGATGCGGTTCTCCGGGAAGTTATAGGTGCGGATGCGCTCCGAACGGTCAACCGTGCGAATCTGCGACTTGCGGGCCGCGCTTGCCTCGGCTGCCTGTTCCTCTTGCTGACGAGCCAAGATACGCGCGCGCAGCACGCGCATGCCCGCCTCGCGGTTTTGGATCTGCGACTTCTCGTTCTGCATCGACACGACGATTCCGGTCGGCAGGTGTGTGATGCGCACAGCGGAGTCGGTCGTGTTCACGGACTGACCACCAGGACCACTCGAGCGGAAGACATCAATCTTCAGGTCGTTCTGACTGATCTCAACCTCTTCGGGCTCGTCTACTTCGGGAAAGACAAGGACTCCGGCGGCGGAGGTGTGAATGCGGCCCTGAGACTCCGTCGCGGGAACGCGCTGCACGCGGTGCACGCCACCTTCATACTTCAGGTGAGCCCACACGCCCTGAGACGGGTCGGGCGAGTTGCCCTTGATGGCGAGTTGAACATCCTTATAACCGCCGAGGTCTGACTCGGTGCGGTCGAGAATTTCGGTCTTCCACCCCTTCGACTCCGCATAGTGCAGGTACATGCGCAACAAGTCCGCCGCGAAGAGGGCGCTTTCGGCGCCACCCTCGCCGGCCTTGATTTCCATGATGACGTCACGGCCGTCGTCGGGGTCGCGCGGAATCAGCAGGCGGCGAAGGCGCTCTTGCGCGGCCGGGATTGCTTCTTCCATCGTGATGACTTCGGCGGCAAACGACTCGTCTTCTTTCGCCAACTCTTTCGCCGCTACGAGGTCTTCCTGCAGTTCGTGCAGTCCCTCGAAGGCAGCCTTGATTTGGCTCAGCTCCGCATAACGGCGGTTGAGCTTTTTCGCGCGCGCGGCATCCGCGTGAACGGCCGGGTCAGCGAGCTGGGTTTGCAGTTGCTCGTGCTCGGCAAGCAGGGTTGCTACCGAATCCAGCACTTAGTCCTCCTTGGTGGAGACGCCGCCGATGTTCTGCGCCTTGCTCATGAGCATCAAGAATTCGACGTTGGTCGAGGTTTCTTTCAACTTGCCGAGCACAGCGTCAAGAGCTGACTGCGTGTCGAGACCGGAAAGCGCGCGACGGAGCTTCCACGAGACCTTGACCTCGTCTGGGCCCATGAGCATTTCTTCACGACGAGTTCCCGATGCGTTGACATCGACAGCCGGGAAGATGCGCTTGTCGGCGAGGCTACGCGAGAGGCGGAGCTCCATGTTGCCGGTGCCCTTGAACTCTTCGAAGATGACTTCGTCCATCTTGGAACCGGTTTCGACGAGCGCGGTCGCGATGATGGTGAGCGATCCACCGTTTTCTATGTTGCGCGCAGCGCCGAAGAACTTCTTCGGTGGGTAGAGCGCGGCTGCGTCGACGCCACCAGACAGAATGCGGCCCGATGCCGGAGCAGCGAGGTTGTATGCGCGTCCGAGTCGAGTGATTGAGTCGAGAAGTACGACGACATCTTGTCCGAGCTCAACGAGTCGCTTCGCGCGCTCGATGGCGAGTTCGGCAACAACCGTGTGGTCTTCGGCGGGGCGGTCAAACGTCGAGGCGATGACCTCACCCTTGACGCTGCGCTCCATGTCGGTAACCTCTTCGGGACGCTCATCCACGAGCACAACCATGAGGTGAACCTCTGGGTTGTTCTGCGAAATTGCATCTGCAATCTGCTTCAGGATGATCGTCTTTCCGGCCTTGGGCGGAGCAACGATCAGGCCGCGCTGGCCCTTGCCAATCGGAGCAATGAGGTCGATGATTCGAGCCGTGACTTTGGTCGGCTCGGTCTCAAGCGTCAGACGCTCCTGTGGGTACAGCGGCGTGAGGTCGTTGAAGTCAACGCGAGCGTTGGCCTGTTCGACAGTCATCGCGTTGACAGAGTCAACCTTGACGAGCGCGTTGTACTTCTGACGACCCTGGCTCTCGCCTTCGCGTGGCTGCTTGATTGCACCCACCACGGCATCGCCACGACGAAGTCCGTACTTCTTGACCTGATTCAGCGAGACGTAGACGTCGTTCTGACCGGGGAGGTAGCCCGAGGTGCGCACGAACGCGTAGTTGTCGAGAATATCGAGGATGCCCGCGATCGGGATGAGCACGTCATCCTCAAGAATTTCGGGTTCGGCCTCGTCGTAGGGTGAACGCCCGCGACGACGATCACGCTGACGGTTGTTGCGGTTGCGTGGGTCGTCGTTCTGGTCGTCGTTCGGAGCGTTCTGTCCGTTGCGTCCGCGACCGTTCTGGTTGCCGCCGTTCTGGCTGCCACCCTCGTTGTCGCCGTCACCCTGGCTGCGGTTGTTGCGGTTGCGGTTGCGCGAGTTGCGCGAGGTGCGCGGCTGGCCTTCGCCACCCTGACCTTCGCTGTTGCCTTCGCCGTTCTGGTTGCCGCCACCGTCGCCGGCGTTGGCGTTCGATGACGCTGTGTCGCCGCCACTTGTCGAGCCTTCACCAGCTTGTTCGGTCGAATCCGCGTCTGTCTTTGCCTTGCCGCGGCCACGGCCGCGCTTAGGAGCTGCATCGGCGTCGCCGGCCTCCGCGATAGGTGTGGTTCCGGTCTCGCCTGCGTTGGCGTGATCTGCGGCACTCACTGTGGTTGCACGGCGCGAAACGCGCTTGCGCGGGGTGGTCTCGGAAGCTGAATCGCCCGAGTTTGTGACGGCGTCAGATGTGACGTTCTCGTCCATGTTGTTCTCCTTATGGTTTTTGTCTTACCCACACGTGTGAGCCGAATTGCACGCAATGCATGCGGATCGAACTCAGGGTGTGTGTTGGGTAAAAGTGAGGGAAGCCGGATGGCATGACCTCGTATGAATGACCTACACCGATGCTTCGGGCGGAAAACCTAGAAATAGGAGTTCGTCGCTACCCGTCGGATGAGGACGTCTCAACAGTAGCACCCTTGAAGTCAACCGCGAGCATGAGCGGGGTCCACGGGGTCTGCTGCGCCTTGGCGACGAGGTCAATCGCTGCCTGGCGCTGACTCGGGTCACTGCAGAGTACGAGCACTGACGGGCCGGCACCTGAGACAACTGCGGCGAATCCGGCGGCACGCAACGCAGTCACAATAGTGTTCGTTTCGGGCATCGCCTCAGCACGATAGTTCTGGTGCAACTTGTCTTCTGTTGCCTCGAACAACAACTCGGGGCTTTGGGTCAGTGCAGCGACGAGCAGCGACGAGCGCGAGACATTAAAGATTGCATCCTCGTGCGGCACCGATGAGGGCTGCAACGACCGAGCAAGTTCTGTCGACATGCTGAACTCAGGAACGAAGACCAGAGGTGACACACCACGATGCACCATGAGCTTCTTGAAGCGGGGGCCGGAGTCGCCCATCCACGCAATCGTCAACCCACCGAAGAGTGCCGGGGCAACGTTGTCGGGGTGACCTTCGAGGTCGGTCGCGAGACGAAGAAGCGTCTCGTCGCTCACCTCGACGGTTCCAGTGAGCAAACCTTTCGCAGCCATGATGCCGCCCACGATGGCGGCTCCGGATGAGCCCATGCCGCGACCGTGCGCGATGTTGTTGTGCGCGCGCAGGTGAAGACCGGGCATTTTCTGCCCAAGCTGTTCGAATGCGTATGCGCACGACTTGACGATGAGGTTGGTCTCATCCGTTGGCACCTCGCCAACGCCCACGCCGATGACCTCAACGAATGCGCCGGGTTCGTCGCGAACGCTGACCTCGAGCTCGTCATAGCGCGCAAGTGCGAGACCGAGCGTGTCGAAACCAGGGCCGAGGTTTGCGCTCGTCGCAGGAACGCGAACGTGAACGTGGGTGACGGGTAACGCCATTGTCGTTATGCGCCCTTGACGAGGTTGAGCACCTCGGCGATTGACTCGATGTTGACCGGAACGCTCGTCGGCGACACCTCACTACCGTCGGGACGCTTCAAAGCCCATTGCGGATCCTTGAGTCCATGACCGGTGACCGTCAAGACAACCGTGGCGCCCTTGGGAATCTCGCCCGCGTCAGCGCGCTCGAGTAAACCGGCAACGGAGATTGCCGAAGCTGGCTCGACGAAGATTCCGACCTCAGCCGACAGAATGCGCTGGGCGGC
>JBFYOK010000139.1:0-9832 GCA_041303845.1 Microbacteriaceae bacterium
GAACAACTTCGCGAGTCTCCGGGAGTTCGAACTCTCGAAGAGCTGAGCATCGAGGACGACGTCGAACTGCACGACTCATATTGGGACCAGATTCCCGTGGTCCTCATCGATGGAAAAGTCCACAATTTCTATACCGTCGACCCGGCTCGACTAGCGCGCGCACGGTCTGTTTGATTCAGGGTAAAGGCCCTGTATGGTCGGGATAGGTCGCGGTCATGGTTGGGGGATTACGGCCGCGACTCTTCTCTCCTACAAAAAGCTAAGGGGTCGCTTGCTCATCTTTCGAGCAGGCGACCCCCCAGCTTTCTTGTCTAACGCGTGGCTGACCTACTTGCCAGCGAGGATCTTCTTCTTCAACGCAGTGAACTCAGTCTGCGTGATCGCACCCGACTTCAACAGAGAGTTCGCCTTCGCAATTTCGTCTGCGTGGCTAGTGCCGGCAACCGAACGAATGTAGTCGTCCTGCTCCTTCTTTGCTTCCTTGAACATCGCCTGGCGACGAGCGGCCATGCCACCACCGCGAACAAGCAGGTAGATGAGTGCGCCCAGCCACCACGTTGCGATGAGCACGATGATCCAGAGTGCCTTGGCGCCACCGCCGAGGTTGTGGTCGCTGAACAGGTCCGTGACGATGTTCACCAGGATCATGAAGTATGTGATGACCAAGAAGATGAGAACGAATTCCCAGAGAAAGTCAAGAATAAGCATTGGGGTGAAAACCTTTCAGGTTTTTGTCGAGAACGCAGCATTTGCCGCTGCGCGCAAATATACCGCCGCCTCGTGCAGAGAAGACACTTCTTTTCGCGGCCGTTTCGGTTCTAGGCTGTTGCCATGAGCACGAATGACACAAACAGAATCACGATGTACGGGGCTGCCTGGTGCGGTGACTGTCGCCGTTCCAAGGCGCTTCTCGATTCACAAGGTGTCGATTACGACTACGTCGATCTCGAAGAGACACCGGAGGCTGCGGACATCGCACAGACGATTGCGGGTCGCAAGAACATCCCGGTCATCTCATTCCCCGACGGCAGCTTCCAGGTTGAACCATCGGACGCAGACCTCAAGGGCAAGCTTGAGGAGCTCGGCGCACTCTAAGGCGCGAGTCGGTTTGGACCGCGGAAGAGGTATGTCACCTCGCGCAGGTTCGGCTGGTGCAAGAGCAGCATCATGACGCGCTGCAGACCCATGCCGAATCCACCGTGTGGGGCGACGCCGTAGCGGAAGAAGTCCAGGTAGAACGAGAGCTCTTCAGGGTCGAGCCCCTTCTCGCGCGCCTGAGCCTCGAGAATGTCAACGCGGTGTTCGCGTTGTGCCCCGGTCGTGATCTCAGTTCCTCGCCAAATGAGGTCATAGCTGTTCGTGAGCGTCGGGTCGTCGGCATGACGCATGTGGTAGAACGGCCGAATCGTCGAGGCATAGTCAGTGAGAAACACGAACTCGTGACCGTATTTTTCCTCGACGTAAGCAGCAATCTGGCGCTCGCCCTCGGGGTCCATGTCGTCGTCGGCACGAGGCACCTCGTAGCCACGTTCGGCAACGATGCGCTTTGCTTCAGCGAGTGGGATGCGCGGGAACGGGATTGTCGGAACAACAACGTCGACGTCGAAGAGTTCTTTGATCTCGTCTCCGTGTTTTTCTTTCACGGCGGAGATGGCAGCAACGAGAAGCTCCTCTTGCATGCGCATGACGTCTTCGTGACTGTCGATCCAACTCACCTCGGCGTCGACGGAGATGAACTCAGTGGCATGGCGCGACGTGAACGATGGGTCCGCACGAAAGACCGGCGCGATTTCGAAAATCTTGCCGAAGCCTGCTGACTGCGCCATCTGCTTGAAGAACTGGGGGCTCTGCGCGAGGTACGCCTTTGTCTCGAAGTACTCCAGCTCGAAGAGTTCGGCGTTTGACTCGGACGCGCTCGCCATGAGCTTCGGGGTGTGAATCTCAATGAAGTCGTGCTCAATCCAGTACGTGCGCATCGCATGTTCGAGCGTCGTTTCGACCCGGAACAAAAGGTTGTTGCGTGGGTGACGAAGGTCGAGGAAACGCCAGTCCATGCGCTTGTCAATGCCGGAGTCGGCAGCGATGGGCGTCTCGGCGATGGCTTCTGTGACGACGTCGAGCGAGGCGATCTTGACTTCCAAGCCGCCGAGCTTCACTCGCTCATCCATCTTCAATTCGCCCGTCACGCGAACGTGCGTTCCGGCGGCGAGACCGCTGATGACGTCCGCAATGGGGTCGCTCTCTTCGGGCCGCGGGTGCACAAGTTGTACCGCGCCCGACTCGTCACGCAAGACAACGAACTGAACCTTCTTTTGGTCGCGCACGGTGTCGACCCATCCGGCCACTGAAACGGGGCCTTCGGGTGAGCGGGCGAGGTCTTTGATGAGGGTGCGAGTAGTCACAGCGCCCAAGTTTACGCCCACACTCGCTGCCGGGATTTGCTCAGGTAGTCGGCTCGTAGACTGTTGTCGTGGTGGCCCGCCAGATTCATCTCGTGCGTCACGGTGAGGTGTTCAATCCCGACCGTGTGCTCTACGGGCGTATCCCCGGCTTTGGTCTTTCCGAGCTCGGGACCCGCATGGCCACGTTGGCCGCAACGGACTTGGTCGACCGTGATCGAACCTATTCGCGGATCGTGGCATCACCCCTTCAGCGCACGCGTGAATCAGCTGAGCCCGTGTCTCTCGCCCTTGGCCTACCCGTTGACATCGACGAACGAATCATCGAGCCGACGAACCAGTTTGAGGGCAACCGGATGCGCGGGCGAGATTCCGCCGTTCTGAAGCCTCGCTTCTGGAAGTTTCTTGTCAACCCGTTGCGCCCGAGCTGGGGGGAGCCCTACCGCTCGATCGTGAGCCGCATGATGGAGGCCATTGTTGAGGCCGGACTTTCGGTGGATGACGGCGACGTCGTTTTGGTTAGTCATCAGTTGCCGATCTGGATGGTCAATCGGCACCTCTCGGGTAAGTCGCTTGCGCACTTTCCGGGTAGCCGCAAGTGCTCGCTCTCGAGCATCACAACCCTGGAATGGATCGACGCGAAGAATCCGAAAGCCGGGCTTCAGCTCGTGGGCTACTCTCAGCCCGCGGCAGAGTTGTTGCTCGGCTCGCTTGACGTGGGAGCCGTGTGATGCGCGCCGGTCACCGATTCCTTTTTGGGGCTGCAGCCGTTGCAGTGCTCACGGTGGGACTTGCCGGATGCGCATCCGACCCGCTCGCCGAGCAGTACCGCGCCGGCTCGGGCAAGAACTACATCGCGGGCGACGGGTCAATCACTGAGCTCGCTATAGAAAATCGAGGAGAGCCGATTGCGTTTGAGGGCACCGACGAATTTGGTGAGACGATTTCTTCGCAGCAGCTCGGGGACAAAGTCATCGTCGTCAATTTCTGGTACGCCGGTTGCGCTCCCTGTCGAGCTGAGGCGCCACTACTCGAGCAGGCGTTTTCGCAAGTGGCGACGACCGACGTCGCATTCGTTGGTGTGAACGTCCGTGATCAAGCCGAAACTGTTGTCACGTTCAATTCTCAGTTCGGCGTGACGTACCCGAGCATCATCGACACGAACGGCCAAGCACAGCTCGCGTTTGCGACGAACGTTCCGCCGAATGCGGTGCCAACCACGCTCGTACTGGATCGGCAGGGTCGCGTGGCTGCGCGCATCCTCGGTCAATTGACCGACGCCTCGATCTTGACCACCATCATTTCCGATGTGTTAGCCGAGAAGGGTTAAACCGAGGTGGGCGAGATTGTCTATTCCGGTGACCTGTGGTTTGCACTGCTGGTGGCACTCGCGGCCGGGCTTGTGTCGTTCGCTTCGCCCTGTGTTCTCCCGCTCGTGCCGGGATACCTCGGCTATGTCGGCGGATTCGCGGGTACCGGCCAATCGTCTGGCTCTGCGGGGGCAGTCCCGGCGCAGCGGGGCCGACTGGCGCTCGGAGCTGCACTTTTTGTGCTGGGCTTTTCTGTCGTCTTTGTCGCGTTTGGCATTTTGTTTGGCGCGACGGGCGCTGCCCTTCGACCGTGGCTTGACCCGATTACGCGCGTCTTTGGCGTAGCAGTCATCATTCTCGGCCTCGTCTTCGTTGGCCTTTTCGCCCGCTTTCAGCGCACCGCGAAGTTGCCCGTTCGTCCCGCAACGGGGCTCATCGGGGCCCCGCTCCTCGGGATTGTCTTCGGCCTCGGCTGGACTCCGTGCATCGGGCCGACCCTCGCCGCTGTTTTTGCGCTCAGCCTCGACGGGGCGTCGCCCGCTCGTGGAGCATGGCTTGCCATCGCCTATTGCCTCGGCCTTGGCCTCCCGTTCATTCTGCTTGCGCTTGGCTTTGGCTGGGCAACGCGCAGCGTCGGCTTTCTCAAGCGGAACATCCGCACCATCAATGTCATTGGCGGTGTTCTTCTGATTGCCATCGGTGTTCTGATGGTCACGGGCCTGTGGTCGCTGTGGATGTCACAACTGCAGGCGGTGATTGGTTCGTATGTCCCTGCAATCTAGTTCGACGACGGTCACGAACCCGAGTCTCGGATTCGTCGGCTGGCTGCGCTGGTTCTGGCGCCAACTGACCAGCATGCGAACGGCCCTGCTGCTCCTGCTGCTTCTGGCCATCGCGGCGATTCCCGGATCGCTCGTTCCGCAACGCGCCGCAGACCCCAACGGCGTTACGCAGTACTTTGCGAACAACGAAGAGCTCGCGCCCGTGCTCGACGCCTTCCAGCTTTTCGACGTCTATTCGTCGGCGTGGTTTTCTGCCATTTATCTGTTGCTCTTTGTATCGCTGATTGGTTGTGTCGTTCCTCGGGTCAAATACCACTGGGATGCCCTGCGCTCTGACCCCCCGCGCACTCCGGCGAACCTCAACCGGCTTCCCGCGCAGACCGAGTTCGAGTCAACCGACGCCCCGGAGGTCGTGATCGAGAACGCACACGCGTTGTTGAAACGCCAGGGATACCGTGCCGTTCGATATGACAGCGCCGTGGCCGGCAAGAACCGCCTGACGGTTTCGGCCGAGCGCGGTTACGTGCGCGAGACGGGCAACTTGCTCTTTCACGGGGCGCTCGTTGGAGTTCTCATTGCCGTCGGTTTTGGTGGTGGGTTCGGATTTGCCGGGCAGCGCGTGATTTACGAAGGACAGGCGTTCACGAACACCTTGCTTGCCTACGACTCATTCAATCCGGGGCGGTGGTTTAGCGCATCCACGTTGACGCCTTATACCGTGACGCTTGACTCGTTCACGACGGTGTACGAGGAGCAGAACCAGAACGCGATCGGCCAACCGACCGACTACACGGCAAACGTCACAACGCAACTCAAGGGCGAAGAGCCGACTCAGGCGGTCATCAAGGTGAATGAGCCGCTGCGATTCGGTGACACGGACATCTACCTGCTCGGCAACGGTTATGCCCCACAGATCACGGTGCGCGACGCGGACGGAGGCGTGGTGTTCCGCGACACAATTCCGTTCCTCCCCCAGGACACGAACCTGACATCGGTCGGTGTCGTGAAGTTGCCGGATGGCCTGCCCGAGCAGCTCGGCCTCGTCGGGTTCTTCTATCCCACCGTCAGCGAGGGACACTCGGGTGCCTATTTTTCGATGTACCCAGACCTGATCGACCCTCTGCTGAGTTTCAATGTGTGGAAGGGTGACCTCGGACTCAACGAGGGAGTCCCACGCTCCGTCTACGCTCTCGACACGACGTCGATGACAAAACTGACCGGACAAAAGACTGCTCTCGACTCACTCGAGTTGCGTCCGGGCGAAACAGTCGACTTGCCAGAGGGACTCGGGTCGGTGACGTTCGACGGGGTAAAGAAGTTCGTTTCTCTTGATATTCACAACGATCCGGCCCAAGGATGGGTGCTCGTTTTTGCCCTCCTGTCGCTCGGTTCACTCCTTTTCTCGCTGTTCATTCCGCGTCGACGACTGTGGGTGGCAGTCAGTCCGAGTGGAACCACAGGTTCGATCGTGCAGATTGCTGCACTCGCTCGTGGCGACGATGCAACGCTCGGTGACCGCGTGCGCGAACTGAGCGACGAGATGCGAAAGCCTTCAAAAACCTAGGATGGGCATCGTGACCGACTCGCTCTCGCAATTCTCCGTTCTCGCCCTGTATTCGTCGATGGCCGTCTATGCCATCTCGTTCATTCTCTTCACCCTTGACCTAGCCGGCATCGGCACAGCCAAGTACAAGCTCGTGTCGTTCGGGCTGAGCCTGACCTGGGTTGGTTTCGCATTGCAGGCTGCCGCCACGGTGATGCGCGGTATCGCGGCGGGACGAGTGCCGTGGGCAAACATGTACGAATTCGCCCTGACCGGCACACTGATGATTGTTCTGGTCTTCCTCATTGTGAACCTGAAATGGAACATCACCTTCCTCGGCTCCTTCATCACGGGCTTTGCCCTGCTATTTCTGGGGCTTGCGGCAACGAACTACTACGTCGAAGTTGTGCCGTTGCCTCCTGCGTTGCAGTCGTACTGGCTCGTCATTCACGTCTTCGTGGCAACGCTGGGCACCGGGTTCTTCGCACTCGGCTTTGCCCTGTCTCTCGCTCAGGTGTTGCAAGAACGCCGAGAGCGGGCTGTTACTGCTGCCGAGGCGAAGCGGTGGGCTTGGCTCTCGCGCTTTCCCGACTCCGTTGTGTTGGAAAACTATGCGTATCGACTCATCATCGTTGGCTTCGTGCTCTGGACATTCACGCTCATCGCCGGAGCGATTTGGGCAGAGAAAGCCTGGGGTCGCTACTGGGGCTGGGATGTCAAGGAAGTGTGGACGTTCATCATCTGGACGATCTATGCCGGCTACCTTCACGCCCGGTCGACCCGGGGATGGCGAGGAACGCGCTCGGCGGTGCTCGCAATGATTGGTTTTGCGTCGGTCATCTTCAACTTCACGGTCGTGAATATCTTCTTCAAGGGGCTGCACGCGTATAGCGGGTTGAAGTAGAACTTTGGCTCAGGTTTGCTAGGATGAGGATCGTGTGCCACCGGTGCACTCCTCAGCCTTTGGAGAAAAATGAAGAAAATCAGCACCATTGCGGTGTCGCTCGGCCTTGTTGCCAGCGTTGCCGTTGCAACCCCGGCGCTTGCTGCCTCCTACAACGGTGACTCGTTCACACTGGGAAATGTCCTGAACCAGGGTATGACTTACGACAGTTTCTACATCAATGACACGTACCCGTCGAGCGCATGGTTGACTGCTAACCCTCAGTTCGAGTACGACGCGCTCGACGAAGAATGGCAAGGCATGAATTCCAACTGGGACGGCGTGGGCTACCTCAGTGTGGATGAGGAGGATTACTCGGGCGGCACAGACAGTCTCAACTGTGACAAGGTTGATGACGGTTCTGACGTTGTCGTCACCTGCGGCGCAGAAACTCTGAGTGGTCTCGCGGTTTACCCGGAGATTCGCTTCTACAACACCGAGATGATGAGCCGCGTCGTGTGGTTCTTCGAGAACACGTCGGGTGCTGACATTACGGTCGCAGTGTACACGGGTTTTGAATCTGAGTGTGATGGCAACGGCTTCATGACCACCTCCGCCGGAGACACCGGAACCGACTGGACTTCGTGGGACATGGACGCATCGACGTGGTCTGTCCAGCATGGCCGCACCATCGACCCCGACGACGGTGACAACGAGATCTGTGGAATTGAAACCGCGGCATGGCAGGGCCCGGACGCAAGTGTCACTGCATCGACAACGGTCGACACTGATTCGGACAGTCTTCTGGATGGACAGGACATGGACTACGACCTCACGGTCAAGGCCGGTCAGACCATCGCTTTGGCCTACTTCTTCGGCAACGCTTGGGTCTCTGACGGTGGTGTCGACCCCGACACGCTCAACTCGACGTACACGGTGAACCGCTCCGCAGCGTTCACCGCTGCCGTCACGGCCGCCGGCACAACGTTTGGATCATGGAACGACACCCTCTCGAAGGGCCTCGCTTCTGACCTCTACGTCGCAAACTGGCAGGCAGCGCCTGCTCTCGCGGACACCGGTGTTGACGCCGGAGCCGTCTCATTCGCAGCCACGAGTGCAGCAGCTGTTGCTCTGCTCGGACTGGGCCTGATGGTGGCTCGTCGCCGTCGCGCACAGGCATAACAACCTGAGCTAATGCTCACAAGAGAGCCCGACCGAGAGGTCGGGCTCTCTTGTCGTAAAGGGTGGCGGCGATGTAGTTGGAAAAAAGCCTTGTCTAGAGAATCGCGTGCACGCGAGCGAGTCGATCCCGCCACACCGTCGCGCGCTCGGGCGACGCTGCATGCTGGGCGAGCAGCTCGTCGCTGACCTCGGGACGAACAACGGGGACGTGCCCGGCGACGGGCAGGAGCGGGGCATCCGTCACGTCTGCGGCCAGAAGCGCCGCGGTACCCAGACCGCAGTCAAACTCGAGGTCGGGCATCGCTGCGGCGAGGTGGGCGCCCATGGCGAGACCGACCGAGGTGTCCAGGGCGCTCGAGACAACAGCCGGCAGACCTGACCTGTGAATGATGCGCAGGGCGTTCTCGATGCCACCGAGGGGCTGAACCTTGATGACCAGAATGTCGGCTGCTCCGACGCGGGCGACTTCGAGCGGATCGGACTCGCGGCGCACGCTCTCATCTGCCGCAATGGGGATTCCCATGTAAGCAATCCGTTCACGCAATTGCGCAAGCTCGGAGATAGAAGAGCAGGGCTGCTCAACGTATTCGAGATCAAACTCAGCAAGTGCATGAACCGCATGTTCGGCCTCGTCAACGTTCCACGTGCCGTTGGCATCGAGGCGAATGCGACCCTCGCTGCCGAGTTCGAGGCGCACGGCACGCACGCGTTCGATGTCGAGCGACAATGTGGTGCCCGGCCCGCCAACCTTGACCTTCGCCGTGCGAGCGCCGGCGAAACGGGAAAGAATGCCGGGCACATCCGACGCTGAAACTGCCGGCACCGTTGCATTCACCGGGATGCTCGTTCGCACAATCGGCGGCAACTCGCCCCACCCAAACTCAATGGCGGCACGTAACCACGCCGCGGATTCTTCGTCGGAGTAGTCGTCGAACGGGCTGAACTCGGTCCATCCGTTTGGTCCGCGAAGAAGCATCGCCTCGCGTACATCGAGCCCGCGAAACCGTGTGACCAAAGGCAACGAAACAACGTGTGCGTGCGCGAGTAGTTCTTCGAGCGTCGGTCTCACCTCGCCAGTCTGCCCTACGCGCGTAGGCTGGTGACATGACCGAGCGGGTGAGTGAAATCTTTGACACCGATGCCTGGGTGGATGTCCCCGGCTTCGAGACGTTTACGGATGTCACGTATCACCACTCAACTGATGGACGCATCGCTCGCGTCGCGTTTAATCGCCCCGAGGTGCGAAACGCTTTTCGCCCGAGAACGGTGGATGAGCTCTACCGCGCCCTCGACAACGCGCATCAGAACTCAGCAATCGGCGTTGTTCTCGTCACGGGAAATGGCCCCAGCGAGAAGGACGGTGGATGGGCGTTTTCGTCGGGCGGTGACCAGCGCATTCGAGGGCGATCCGGCTACGAATACGAAGAGGGCACGTCACCTGCAAACACAGACGCGGTCGGCGCATCTGGTCGCCTTCACATTCTCGAAGTCCAACGCTTGATTCGCTTCATGCCAAAGGTCGTCATCGCCGTCATTCCGGGCTGGGCTGCCGGTGGCGGGCATTCATTGCATGTGGTGTGTGATCTCAGCATGGCAAGCCGAGAACACGCGCGCTTCAAGCAGACCGATGCCGATGTCGGTTCGTTTGACGGCGGTTATGGCAGCGCATACTTTGCCCGCCAGGTGGGCCAAAAATTTGCCCGCGAGGTCTTCTTTCTTGCCCACGAATATGA
>JBFYOK010000140.1:0-3847 GCA_041303845.1 Microbacteriaceae bacterium
GGGTGCGGAGTGGATTCACCTCGTCGACCTCGATGCCGCATTCGGTCGCGGTGAGAATCGGGCCCTGTTGCGTCGCGTGATCGACCAGGTGCCGGGCGTCAAGATCGAGCTGTCCGGAGGCATTCGCGACGACGAGAGCCTCGAGAACGCCCTCGAGAGCGGGGCGACTCGCGTCAACCTCGGAACGGCAGCGCTCGAGAATCCCGAGTGGGCCGCATCCGCCATCGCACGTTTCGGCGACCGGGTCGCCGTCGGGCTCGATGTGCGCGGCGAAACCCTCGCTGCACGCGGCTGGACCGAAGAGGGCGGCAACCTGTGGGACGTGCTCGAGCGTCTTGAAGATGCCGGATGCTCCCGCTACGTCGTCACCGACGTGACACGCGACGGCATGCTCAACGGCCCGAACCTCGAGCTGCTCGCGAGCATCACGCGCAAGACGGGCAAGCCCGTTGTCGCATCCGGTGGCATTTCGTCGCTCGACGACATCGTCGCCCTACGCTCGCTCGTACCAGTTGGGGTCGAGGGAGCCATCGTGGGTAAGGCGCTCTACGCGGGCAAGTTCACACTGCGCGAGGCAATCGCGGTTGCGTATGGCTAACCTCGCCGACTCGGCAGGTCAACCGTGGGAGGGTCGTCACTTCGACGCCAACCCACACGCCGATGACGACGGCAGTGCCGACCCGCGCGTGATTGACGCGGTGCAGCGCTTTCGTGGCCTCGAGCTCACCGACCCTGAGCGGGCCGCCGCTCAATCAGCGGTTATCGACGCCATCGCGTCATCGCGACTGCTTATGCCCCTGATTGCCGAGGCTGGCGATACGGGCGTTGGCCCTACCGGCCTGGTCGTCGACAAAACACAAGAACTCTCTCTCGTCACGGTCGCCGGGCCAGACGGCCAAAAGGTCATGCCGGCGTTCACGTCGGTCGACGCCATGAAGATCTGGCGAGCGGATGCCCGACCCGTGCCCGTCGAGGCTCGACGTGCGGCGCTCGCCGCGGTCGCCGAAGGCATCACGTGGCTCGTACTCGACCCACAGAGCCCCATGGAATTCGTCATTCGCAGGCCTGCCGTCGAGTCGATGGCCAAAGGCGAACCGTGGCTACCTTCTCACGTCGACGAAGGCCTCATCGCTCTCTTCGAAGCGAGTGTTTCGGTCGACCCGAGCGTGCGTTCGGTTCGCATGGTCGCCGGAGACCCAGACGCCCGCGGCACAAGCGAAGACGTGATTCTTCAGGTCGCACTTGTGTCCGGACAAAGCCAAGACCAGGTCATGCTTACCCTGCAGACGCTCTCGACTGCCTGGGCGGGGGAGAGCTTGTTCGCCGAGCGGATTGACTCGATGAAGATCCAGGTCATCCCCGTCGCCTAGTTCGGGTGTCGGTGCAACTACTGGCTGCTAGTTGACCGGCCCCGTCCACTTCTCGCCCGGACCCTTGCCGATTTCGTCAGGGATGGGCGATGCCTCGCGAAACGCGAGCTGAAGCGAGCGCAACCCGTCGCGCAACGGACGCGCGTGCGAGTCGCTGATGTCTGGAGCTGCCGCGGTGATGAGTCCGGCGAGGGCGTTGATGAGTTTGCGGGCCTCGTCGAGGTCGATCATCGATGGCTGGTCATCCTCGTCGGCCAGACCGCACTTCACGGCAGCAGCGGACATGAGGTTGACGGCAACCTCAACAATGACCTCGATAGCGGGAACTTCCGAGATGTCGAGCACCTGGCGGTCAAGGTCATCCGATTGGCTCACGCGTTCGTCCTCTGCTAGGGTTTTGTAGTTGCCCGCAAGCAATTGCGAGCAACAAGAGTCAAGTGGAGAAATCCCACCTGATAACCGTCTTAGGTTACTTCAGGTCTTGCGCTCCGCCGGTTCACGATTCGTGAGCAGGTAGTTAGGGTGCTTGCGTCGGTCCGCCGGCGAAAAAACGTTCTCCACTTCTCTCTTGCGGCTTGCCGCCCAATGACTTTGTCAAGAGGAGAACACCATCAGCGATCCACGCACCAACGACCGCATCCGCGTTTCTGAAGTTCGTCTCGTCGGCCCCGCCGGCGAGCAGCTCGGAGTCGTGGCGATCGACGTTGCCCTGCGGCTTGCTGCAGAAGCTGACCTCGACCTCGTTGAGGTCGCCCCGAACTCTGCGCCACCCGTTGCCAAGATCATGGATTATGGCAAGTTCAAGTATGAAGCCGCTCAGAAGCTCAAGGAAGCTCGTCGCAACCAGGCGAACACCATCCTCAAGGAGGTTCGTTTCCGTCTGAAGATTGACGAGCACGACTACGACACCAAGCGTCGTCACGCGATTTCTTTCTTGTCTGCTGGTGACAAGGTGAAGGCCATGATTTTGTTCCGCGGCCGTGAGCAGTCCCGCCCCGAACAGGGTGTGCGCTTGCTTCAGCGTTTCGCCGAAGACGTCGCTGAATTCGGCTCGGTTGAGTCGACCCCGACCGTCGACGGTCGCAACATGGTCATGGTCATCGGCCCGCTGCGTTCGAAGTCGGATGCGCGCGCAGAGCAACTCGCCAAGCGCGACGCTGCCAAGGCCGAGGCGAAGGCCGCTCGTGTCGAGTCATCCTCGTCGCCCGCAAAAGTGCCAGTTGTTGAGAAACCGGCCGCGGCAAAGCCAGTTGTTGAGAAGCCGGTCGTTGAGACGCCAGCTGCCGCGCCTGTCGAAGCCCCTGTCGCTGAAGCGCCGGTTGTTGAGGCTCCGGTTGTTGAGACGCCCGTAGCTGAGGCACCTGCTGCTGAGAAGCCCGCCAAGGCACCAGCCGCTGCGAAGGCGCCTGCGGCCGCTAAGGCCCCGGCTGCGAAGAAGCCAGCCAGCGCATCCGCTGATTCAAAGGCAGCTGACAAGCCAGCCGCAGAGAAGAAGCCGGCTGCCGCAAAGGCCCCCGCAGCCAAGGCTGCACCGAAGACCACCAAGCCTGCGACCGCGAAATCAGCAACACCCGCGGCCGCCCCGAAATCCTCAGCAGACGCTGAGTAACCCAAGGAGAAACAATGCCCAAGCAGAAGACCCACTCCGGGACGAAGAAGCGCTTCAAGCTCACCGGTAGCGGCAAGGTGATGAAGCAGCAGGCTGGCATGCGCCACAACCTCGAAGTCAAGTCCGGTGACCGCAAGCGTCGCTTGAACCAAGACCAGGTCATGGCTCCGGCTGACGCAAAGATCATCAAGAAGCTTCTCGGCAAGTAATCCGCGCATTACGCCCCCGACTGACAAATAAGGAATAAGAGAAAATGGCAAGAGTAAAGAGGGCCGTCAACGCCCACAAGAAGCGTCGGGTCATCCTCGAGCGCGCATCCGGTTACCGCGGACAGCGCTCGCGCCTCTACCGCAAGGCCAAAGAGCAGGTCACACACTCGCTCGTCTACAGCTACAACGACCGTCGTGCCCGCAAGGGTGACTTCCGTCGTCTGTGGATCCAGCGCATCAACGCTGCTGCCCGCATCAACGGACTCACCTACAACCGCTTCATCCAGGGCCTCGCGCTCGCCGGTGTTGAGGTTGACCGTCGAATCCTCGCTGAGCTCGCGGTGAACGAGCCAAAGACGTTCGCGTCGCTCGTCGCCACGGCCAAGAAGGCACTTCCGGCCGACACGTCGGCACCGAAGGTCAAGGCCTAGATAGAAATGCTGGACAACCCCCGCGCCGCTCGCGTCAAGGAGGTTGCGAAACTTTCACAGAAGGGAGCCCGGTCTGAGACCGGGCTCTTTCTGTTGGAAGGCCCGCAATCCGTAGCCGAGGCGCTCGCGTACCGGCCCGAACTCGTTGTCGAGCTCTACGCAACGCCGACGGCGCTCGAGCGCTACAGCGACATCGCCGAAACGGCCATTGCTGCCGGTGTCGACGTT
>JBFYOK010000141.1:0-5856 GCA_041303845.1 Microbacteriaceae bacterium
TTCTTGATGTGCTTATCAGTGCGCAGGCGCAGTTCGCGCGCCTCCTTTTGGGCGAGCATCTCGATGGCGTCGGCTTCGAGTTTCTTGTCGGCTGTTCGGGCTCGTGCCTTCGCGAGTTGATTTTTCGCGGCATCCAAGTATTTCTGGGTGAGCATGACTGCTTCTTGGTGCTTCTTGAGGTACTGCTTCTCTGCGTTGTCAGCAGCGACGGACTTCTCGGTCTCGAGGCGCAAGATGGCGACGACTTCTCTGAGCGTGGGCTTCTCACCGCGTTTGGCTTCGATGTTCGTGCCCTCTTCTTTCATGAAGACGAGTCGAAGTTCCGCGATTTGTCGCTGTGCCTCGGCAACTTGCTCGTCGATTTCACGGCGAGCGGTTGAACGGGCGTTGGCAACTTCTGTGGCAATCTGGCCGCGAAGCTCGGCAGCATCGTGTTCCGCCTCCTTGACGAGAACCTCGGAAGTTGCCTGCGCCTGGCTCATGATGGACGACGCCTTGGTTTCGGCATCAAGAATCAGCCCGGCCGCCTGACGTTCCGCCTCTTCGACGATGAGTTGAGCCGTTGCCGTGACTTCGTCGTACATGATTTCAATTTCACGTTCGACATTGGCGCGGATGTTGAAGGAGTCAGTCTCAGCCTTGGAAATGAGACGCGCGGCCTGTTCCTCGGCGTTTCGCAAAGTTGATTCGAGCTTGGCTCCGAGCCCGGCATAGGTCGGGTCTCCTACTTCACGCAGGTCGGTTTCGAGCGAGTCGACGCGAATCGTCAGGTCGGCGATCACGGCCGACTGCTCGTCTGTCACTGTCTTTGCGGTGAGAAGTTCGCGACGCAGTTTGCTGACTGTGCGATTTACTGCTGCGGGCTCATAGCCACGCATGACGCGAGGGAAATCGTCAATCGAATCAGACACGATTGCTCCGTTCAATTCCTTTGGTCCGTCACGCATCGACACCGAGTCGACGCAAGCCTGAATGAGTCTACCCGCGAGACGAAAACCTGCATCGCGCTGGCCAAATTCTTGGCAAGATCGCTGGCCAGAATGTGCATCAGATTGGTCGTCAGATTGTTCACAGACTGCCGTCGGGTATCGTTAGGGGAGCTTTTGTCATTGCCACACGCGCGAGACACACCGTGATTGTTCGACACGAGGAGGACCGATGCGCTTTATCGCGGCCATTGCGGTCTTTGCCGTTTCGGCGATTCTTCTCGTTGTGGGCGTCTCGTTCAAGATTCTGGCTGGACCTCAGACAATCATCACGACCCTTGATCTCTCGAATGTCAACGCGCCGTACCTTGTCATTGACCCGGCGGTCGTCCAAGCAAATCCCGGTCTAGAGACGGTAAACGCTGCCGGTGGTTCGTCATCCTTTATCGGGTACGGGCGTACCGCCGATGTTCTGGCGTGGATCGGTGATTCCACATACGCCACGGTTCGGTACGACCGTGAAACGAATGAGCTTGCCGTCGCAGACATTGTCGAACCACCGAAGCCTGATGCGTCCGGAGCCGAAGGCGAAGCGCCGGTAGCAGTGCCAACGCCAGCACCCGTCGTGAGTCCGGCCGGGTCAGACCTGTGGCTCGATGAGCGTGTGGGCAAGACGACCACGTCCCTGACACTTAACGCCACGCCAGATATGTCCGTGCTCGTGTCGGGTGACGGTGCCGAGACGGTGCCGGATCTGATGACCATCTCATGGCCCCTGCCGCGCGCCACTTTTCTGTGGCTCAATGACGACAATCTGATCTTCCTGGGTGGCGGCTTAGCCATCATCGGTTTGTTCTTGTACCTCTGGGCGATGTCGCACTGGCGCAATCAGCAAGGTCCGCGTCGCCGTGGTCGCATGCCCAAGCCTCCGCGCCCGCGTCGATACACACCGCAAGATTCTCCGAGTATCACGGCTGCGCCTCGCGGTCGCAGAGGCGCTCCCACTCGTCGCGGACGAGCAGCCTATTCCGTCGTCGGACTTTCCGCCGTTGTCGCGCTGAGCCTCTCCGCGTGCACCTCGCCATATGAAACCGGGGTGTTTGTTGACACTCCAACGCCGACGGCGACAGCCACCGAAGAGCAGCTGCCACCCGTCGTGACGGAGCTGCAGCTCAAGAACATCCTCAACGAAATCGTCGCGACGGTCGCGACGGCGGATGAGACGACCGATCGCGACTTGTTGCGCACGCGTATGTCGGGTGGGGCGCTGGCCACGCGCTTGGCGAATTACACGATGCATGCCAATGACTCGTCGATTCCGCCGCCGCCACCAATTGGGAATCTGCCGCTCACCTTCGTCATGCCGCAGGCGGCAGACACGTGGCCGCGCTCGATCATGATTGTTAGTCAGGACCCGGAAGACCTCGAGGCGCCAACCATGGCAATTGTGCTCGTGCAGAACTCGCCTCGCGAGAATTACACGATTGACTATCTCGTGACACTCGAGCCCGATGCCTACGTGCCCGAGACTGCCCCGGCAGATATCGGAAGCTCGTTGGTTGCGCCGGACACGAAACTCCTCACCATCGCGCCACAAGATCTCGCTCTCGCCTACGGCGACATTTTGTTCAACGGCGAAACAAGCGAGTACTACAACTTCTTCGATCTGTCTAGCGACACCTTGATTCCTCAAGTCGGTCAAGAGTACAAAGTAAACAAGTCAAACTCGATTGCTGAGCGAGCGTCGCTGGCCTTCAGCGAGACAAAGGGTTCTGGCAAGGACGTCGCGTTGGCAACACTCGACTCGGGCGCCATCGTCGCGGTCACGCTCGACGAGGTTGAGCAGGTCACACCACTTGCGACGGGAGCCGCGGTTATCCCCGAAGGCCAGCAAAAGGCCTTGCTGGGCACGAATGCGACCTCAGGCATCAAGTCGATTTACACATTGCAGCTGATTTTCTATGTTCCGCCGATTGGTGGCGACGCCAAGATTCGTTTGCTCGGATTCACTCAGGGCCTGACGTCGGCAACGACGAACTAAACATGGCACTCGACGCTGGGCGTGCGGTCGACTTGTCGGCCATCGTGGCAAAATCCTCCGCACCCAACGGCGCCGGAGGCGTGGCGACTTCATCCACGGGCTCAGCTGCGACAGGGACCGATCTCATGCTCCCCGGCTTGGTCATGCAAGCCGACGACTCAAGTTTTGCGAGCGTTCTCGACATCTCCCAGACCGTTCCGGTTCTCGTCTGCATCGTGATGGATGCTCAACGCGACGAACCGATGGTTCGCACGTTGAGCGATGCAGTGGTCAAGCTCAAGGGACGAGTCGTGCTCGTCAATGTCGACGCGACCGCATCGCCACAACTCGTTTCCTCGTTCCAGGCTGACGAGTTGTCGGCAGCAGAGGGCGGCCAGACTCCGGTTGTCGGTGCCGTGCTCGCCGGTCGGCCGCTGCAACTTTTTGTCGGTGACCAGCCCGCTGAGATGATTGACCAGCTCTTGCAACAGATGCTTGTCGTCGGGGAACAGAACGGCATCACAGGTTCGGTCACGACCCCGGACATGATGAGCAACGACAACCAGACTGACGAGCCCGAAGCGCCGCCGCTATCCCCATTGCACCAAGAGGCGTTCGACGCGATTGAACGTGCTGATTATCCAACCGCAGTCGCCGCCTATGAGCGTGCTCTCAAGGAGAACCCGAAAGACGACATGGCACGTGCGGGCCTTGCTCAGGTTTCGTTGCTGTCGCGACTGAGCGGCAAGTCGCTCGCCGACGTTCGTCACGCTGCAGCATCCAATCCAGGTGATTTGGCAAGTCAGCTTGATGTTGCCGACCTCGATTTGTCTGGAGGCCACATCGACGACGCCTTCGAACGCTTGCTCGGCTTGTTTCCCTCCGCCGCGCCAGATGACCGAAACATCATTCGCGTTCGGCTCCTCGAACTTTTCGACGTTGTGGGCGCATCTGACCCCCGCGTGGTGAGTGCGCGTGGCAAACTGACCAACCTGCTTTTTTAGACCGTCTGGCACACTGTTCACATCATGCGCACGTACCTCGATCATGCGGCCTCGACGCCCGTGCGCGATAGTGCGCGAGAGACGTTTCTGTCCGCACTCGCGGTTGCCGGGAATCCTTCATCGGTTCACCGCGACGGTCAAGCCGCGAAGGCGGTCGTCGAGGATGCCCGCTCGCGCGTTGCACGGGTGTTCGATTGTGACCCGATTGAAGTCATCTTCACCTCGGGTGGAACCGAGTCGGTGAACCTCGGACTGACCGGTTTGTTCCGTGCTGCCCGCGGCGCATCATTGCAACAGGACGGCGCCTCCGTGCGGGACCGCGTTGTCGTGCCCGAAGCCGAGCATCATGCGACGCTCGACACGGTTCTCGCCCTCGAGAAGGAAGGCGCGGTTATCGATTGGATTCCCGTGGACTCCGATGGCCGAATCGACATGGTTGCGTGGTCGCACGCGGTCTTGCGCTCGCCTGAGACGATTGCCGTTTCATCTGCGATTGCGGCAAACAACGAGGTTGGCACGATACAGCCGTGGCGAGAACTCGCGCAGATGGCGGTCGATGCCGGTGTTGCGTTTCACCTTGACGCCGTTGCTGCGCTGGGTCACGTGGCTCTAGGTGACGGTGGGCTTGGCCTTCGTCCTGCGACGGCCGTCAGCTTCACCGGGCACAAGATTGGTGCCGTCCCCGGTGTTGGCGTTTTGCTCGTCGATCGGGCATCCACCCCGCAGGCAGTCATTCACGGTGGTGGCCAACAGCGCGGGTTGCGCTCTGGCACGCTAGATGCGCCGGCCGCGGCGAGTTTCGCAACCGCACTTGAGGAGTTGGAGCGCGAGCGAAGCGCTGAAACGCTGCGGCTTGCGCGCTTGCGCGACGAGACGATTGAGCGCATTCAGCACGCCGTGCCCGCGGCGGTGCTTCGAGGTTCGCGCGATCGTCGACTCGACAACAACATCAACTTCACTTTTCCGGGTTGCCAGAGCGACAGTCTGCTGTTTTTACTCGACGAGCAGGGCATCTCGGTTTCGACCGGTTCCGCGTGTCAGGCCGGTGTCGCCCAACCGTCACACGTCTTGCTGGCAATGGGTTTGAGCCAGGCGGATGCGCACAGCGCGTTACGCATCACCCTCGGGCACACCACCACGGCTGCCGACCTCGACGTGCTCGTCGACGCACTGCCGGGAGCCTACGAGCGCGCGTTACGCGCGGGACTTACGACCAACTAGTTCGATCTGACCCCTTAAGGCCATGGGCGAGATTAAGATTGAGCCATGCGAGTTTTGGCAGCGATGAGTGGCGGGGTCGACTCGGCCGTCGCTGCTGCGCGCGCCGTCGAAGCCGGACATGACGTGGTCGGGGTGCACCTGGCGCTCAGCCGCATGCCGGGCACCCTGCGCACCGGGTCCCGCGGGTGTTGCACCATCGAAGACTCCATGGATGCGCAGCGCGCGGCGACGGCGTTGGGCATCCCGTTCTATGTCTGGGATTTCAGCGATCGCTTCAAGGCTGATGTGGTCGATGACTTTGTCGCCGAGTATGAAGCCGGACGCACGCCGAACCCGTGCATGCGGTGCAACGAGCGCATCAAGTTTGCCGCCCTGATGGACAAAGCCCTCGCCCTCGGGTTCGACGCAGTCTGCACTGGCCACTACGCGATCATCGAAACAGATAGCGAAGGCAACCGTGAGTTGCATCGCGCGAGCGCGTGGGCGAAGGACCAGTCGTATGTTCTCGGCGTGCTGACGACGGAGCAACTGGCTCACGCCATGTTCCCGCTGGGGGACACGCCAACCAAAGCAGAGGTGCGTGCTGAAGCTGAGCGCCGCGGGCTCTCGGTGGCACAAAAGCCCGACAGTCACGACATTTGCTTTATCCCCGACGGCGACACGCGTGGCTGGCTCGGCGAACGTG
>JBFYOK010000142.1:0-7649 GCA_041303845.1 Microbacteriaceae bacterium
TCACGATGATGATGCCGACGCAGGCAATCGACGCGATCAGTGCGGTTGTCTTGACGCGCCCGATGACGTCCATCACGAAACCGCCTGCAAAGCGTCCTACCGTCATTGCAATCGCGAAGAACATGAAGCCCAGGGCGGCGTCGGCTTGGGACATTCCAGAAGCTACGAGGGCGATGGGAAGCCAGGTCGCCGCAGCACTCTCGGCCAAAACAAACGACATACCGATGAACGCGATCCACACTGTTCGCGATTCACGCCAGACACCACGCACTTCGGCGCGAGAGGGAATCTGGCGAATCTCCGACGTCGACATGTCATCACGAATGGGCCGCCCGCTCGAGCGGGGGATACCGGCTGCTCCGAGTAGCCCGCCAGCGGCAACGAAAATCGACATCCCCGCAAACTGAATCGCGATCGGGATCTGCCAGCTCAAGAAGAGGGCGCCGAGCCCTGCGCCGACCAGCAGGCCGAGCGAGAACATTCCGTGCAGGCTTGGCAGGATGCTGCGGCGGGACAAGTAGTCCAACCGTGAGCCTTCGAAGTTGTTGGAAAGACCACCAACACTCGACGTAAACCCGATCAGAAATACCATGGCGGAAGACACCATGAGGTCACCCAACGTGACCGAAAACCCCAGAATCAGGTAGGACGCGCTCAGCCCGAGATACGTCACGCGCACGATGTTTCGTGCCCCGAGCCGACTCACGAGGGCGACGCCGAAATAGGTTCCCGTAATCGCGCCGACGGTCATCACTGTGGCGAGGATGCCCATCTGGAACGTTGAGAGATTCAACAGGTCTTTGACCTCAGGAGAACGGCTGACCCAATTCGAAAAGAACAAGCCATGCAGTAGGAACAGCAACATCAGACCGAGGAGCCACGAGCGTGGTGGCGGAGTCTTTTGAAGCCGGTGCGTCACTCGATAAGGCTAGACGGTCAATGAGGGAGTGCTTTCAAAATGAAATCTGACATAATGTACATTATCGGATAAGTTTCAAACCTCGCAAAACCTCAAGAAACTCCAAAAACCCCGTACAGACCGCGAACATCAACAAAATACTGCCTGTTTTGTTGGTTTCTGGCACAGTTGTGACATGACGACAGCACGGGAAATCAACAAGAATGCAGCGCTCATCATGATTGACGTGCAGAAAGGTTTCGAACGCGCTGACCGCTGGGGTCGCCGTGACAATCCCGAAGCCGAGGCGAACATGGAACGCCTGCAGAGCGCGTGGCTTGAGACCGGTCGTCCGTACGTTGTCGTGCAACACGACAGCGTCCAGGAAGGCAGCACGTTGGCGCCGTCAGATCCCGGTCACGCACTTAAGGACTTCGTGAAAGCCGGCTCAGCGAGCGTTCACGTGCACAAGAGCGTCAACAGCGCCTTTTATGGAACGCCGAACCTAGATGAGTGGCTACGCGCCAACGACATCGACACGGTGGTCATCTGTGGCATCACGACGAACCACTGTTGTGAAACAACGGCACGCATGGCCGGCAACCTTGGCTACCGTGTGATTTTCCCGGTGGATGCGACGCACACGTTTGACCAGAGCGCATCGAACGGCCTCTCCCTCACCGCCGAACAGCTTGCCATTGCGACAGCCGTCAGTTTGGACGCCGGAGAGTTTGCAACCGTGCTGACCACAAACGAGGTTCTCGCTAGTCTGGAGCCGTAAATCTCACTTGTGCCGGCTTGCTACGTGGCGCATCCGATGGAAGGAGGCTTTTCATGTCTGAAACTCAGCGCTTCGCGTTCTATGGTGCGTCCACAGAAGATGCACGTTCCGTCGCCCGCGTGCTTCAAACAGGGCTGTGGATTGGCGCAATTCTCTCGTTGATTGCTGGAGCAGCAGTTTTGGCGTGGCCTGGTGGCTCAGCGACCGTGCTCGCCGTTATTTTTGGCCTCTACTTTCTCGTTCGTGGCGTGGTTCGCGTCGTCGTTGGGGTCTTTGCTCCTGCCCTGACGAGCGGTGGGCGAGCCATGAGCATCATTATCGGTCTCTTGCTCGTTGTCGTCGGAGTCTTTACGTTGCGCTCCCCTGACGGAATTCTGGATCTTCTCGGTCTTCTCATCGGTGTGATGTGGATCATTGACGGTGTAGCCACGCTCGTCGAAACCGGTCGCGGTTCTTCGCGCGGTATCGCCGTCGCGCTAGGCACCATCAGCATTGTTGCCGGGGTCGTCGTGCTCTTCGTGCCGGCCGCTGCCGTCACTGTTCTCGTCATTCTTGGCGGAATCTTGCTCATCGTGGTCGGCATTGCGCAGGCCGTGGCCGCCGTGACGCTCGGATCCCTCGCCAAAAAGGGAACCCTCTAGCGCTCGGGTTTCTCTTTACGATGAGCCCGAATGAGGTCGGGCAAGTTAAGCGGGGCGAATGGCTCACCGCTTGCTTCTAGTTCCTCTGCGGTCCACCAGCGGATATCGGTGATGTCGACAAACTCGTTTTCCATCCAGTTGTCATTGACCGGATCAAAACGCGACGTGCGAGTCACAAAGAATTCGGCATAGGTGGACTGCACTGTTCCGTCGGCGAATTCGCTGATGCCCTGAACGGTATGGACGGGTTCGCCGATCTCATCCACGCTCAAACCTGTTTCTTCATACAGCTCGCGAATGGCACCCTCAGAGTGGGACTCATGGTCTTCAACTCCCCCACCTGGAGTGAGCCAACGCACGACCGGCGTCGAAAGCAGTGGGCTTGCTGTCATCATGAGCAGAACAGCATCGTGTTCATCAAAAAGCAGGATGCGCGAGACGCGCCGATGCGGCGGCCTGGTCATCTACTGGTTGAAGTCGCTGGTGTCTCCGACGAGACGTGTGTTGTCGGCAGGAACTGGCTCTACGGCTGCCAACGCGACCTCTGCGGCAAACTCACTCACGTTGTACAGCTTGCCTGCGGCCGACTTGCGGGCATCAATTGCTCCCGGGTTCGCGCGCTCGAGCAAGGTGGCCGTGATGGTGCCTTCAATCATGTCGCCAGATACGACCACGAATCCGATTCCGCGTTCGGCGAGCGTCGGAATCAAGTCGCGCAGGGCATCCTCTCCCGCGCGCTTGGACAGCGCGACGGGCTCGTATTCCGGCATCGTTGGTGTCGTGCGAATGAAGTGTGCTTGGTGGCTCGTGACAAACACAACGCGGGCGTTGTCAGCGAGGACGGGAAGGGCGGCCTTCAGCAGATTCACCTGGGAATCGCGATTGAGGCGCATGGCGTAGTCCTCCCCCATGCCTGCTTCCATGCCACCCGAGGCGTTCATCACGAGAATGTCGAGTCCGCCGAACTCATCCTGTGCCGTTTGGAACATGGCCCCCACAGAGGCTGGGTCGGTGAGGTCAGCTCCGACAGCGATGGCTGTTCCGCCAGCTTCGCGAATGCCATCGACAATCTTTTGCGCACGAGCTTCCTTGTTGCGAAAGTTCACAACAACAGATGCCCCGGCCTGTGCAAAGTAGCCCACCGTCTCCGCTCCGATGCCACGCGAGGATCCGGTTACAAGCGCGCGTTTACCGACAAGAGATCCGGGTGCGAGGGGGTTCGTCATGATTGGTTCCGTTCACTGAGCCTGATGCCGCGGCGCGGGCAGAGAATCCTTTTGCTCGACACTACCAATTGCCTGATTGACATGGAGTATCTTCAAGAACGTGACCTCGTCGTCGGACTTTTTCCCTGTCGGCCGCGTCGCGATTCTGGCCCACCGTGGGCTTTCACATCGTGCTGGTGTCACCGAGAACTCTCTAGCCGCGTTTCGAGCCGCCGTTGATGCGGGGGCTGACGTGATCGAGTGTGATGTGCGAGCTACGCGAGACAACATCGCGGTATTTGCGCATGACGAAACCCTTGAACGGGTTTTTGGTAACCCGGCACACGTGCGAAGCATGACGTACCGCGAACTCCAAGCTCTGCTCGAGGACTCCGGATTCCCAGCCGGGGTGGGCATCATCAGCGTGGAGGACGCACTCGCAGCCCTCCCCCAGGCTCGATTCAACATTGATGTAAAGGAGTCGGCCGTCATCGAGCCATTGGCACGCGCTATCGCTGACACGCAAGCATCTGAGCGAGTTCTCATCACCTCGTTTAGTGGAACTCGCCGGCGTCGAACGTTGGCACTCCTCGCACAGCTTGGTGGTAAACGGGCCGCGACCAGTGGCTCGGCAGATACGGTTGCCGGCGTCGTGGTTCTGTGCTTCGCCGGACTGCCGACGGTCGCTCGGTGGTGGGCACGCGAGGTGCGCGTATTGCAGATTCCTGAGCGGGTTTTGGGCATTATCACCTCGAGCAAGCGCATGATCCGCCTCTTTCATCATGCGGGCTTCTCAGTGCACTTCTGGACCGTCAACGATGTTGAGACCGCGCATAACCTCGCAACTAACGGATGCGACGGAATCGTGACGGATCGCAGCGACCTTCTTGTCGATTACTTTCGCGGACCAGGCCGGCTCCAACGTCGGTGAATATCTTTCGCGTAGCGCGAACGCGCTCAGGGAAGGCTAAGGGTAACCGCGTACGTTGACACCAATACGTGCGCGCTGTGAAAGACGCGCGCTGGTTCTCAGGAGGCAACGTGAAGAACGATCGAATACGTGGCGCGCGATTGGGAGCGCAAAGTCTTGAGTCAGACGCCGCCATTGATTACTCCATGCGCAAGAACGTCGACTACGTGTGTGGACACTGCGGAGCAGAGACTTCGCTCATTTTTGCAACGGATGCCGAGTCTCCTTACTTATGGGACTGCTCGCGATGCAGCGAACAGGCCACGCTCAAAGGTGCTAAACCACCCGCGGAAGATGCGACGAAGGCCGTGAAGGAAGCCAAGACACCATTCGAAATGTTGCTCGAACGACGCTCGCGCGACGAGCTCGAAGAAATTCTGACCGAGCGTCTGACGTATCTTCGCTCTCGACGAGGTGCGGGACTCGAAGACTTAGCCGGCTAGGCGTTTGCGTCGAAGATTCCCGAGTGCGAACCCAATCACTCCCGCAATAGCCAAGCCACAAATCGACAGCTCGATGAATCGTCCGAACACTACCGCGGGCGTGACAGTGTCGCTCAACTCGACGTCTGCAATGAGGTAGCCCGGTTCGTAAGGCGGCAATTGCGCTTGGGTGCTTCCATCCGCCCGGACAATTGCGGTCGTTCCCACCGTTGAATCGTTAACGACCGTGCGGCCAGTCTCAATAGCGGACAACCGTGCGATGGCGAGTTGCTGCAGGTTTTCATCCGTCGTGCCGAAGTCGGCATTATTCGTTTGAGCCAGAATGACTTCGGCCCCATCGCGAACCATCAGATTCGTCAGAGAGTTATCCGTGATGTCAAAACAGATTGCTATTCCCGCGCTAACGCCATTCACGTCAACGACGTTGGGGCGGGTTCCGAAGCTGTAGTCGCGCGAGACGAGGTTGACCAGATCTGGCACAAGGGCATGAAAAAACTCGCGGTTCGGCATGTATTCGGCGAACGGCACTGGGCGCATCTTGTCATATTGCCCAGTAACGCCCACACCCGGTGTCCATACCAGCGACGAGTTGAAGTAGGTTTCTTCGGCAGGCTTTGTGATCGTTCCTGTGACGACTGGCGCCGAAAAGTACGTGCCTACGGAATCGATGATTTGTGCGGCTCCGGTCGAGCGCAGTGGGTCGATATCTGAGCCGTTTTCTGGCCACACAATCATGTCGATATTCACGGCCGCTGGGTCATCTTTGGCTGCCATTGTTGCCGACACGTGATCGTTCAAGGTGTCCCCCGGGCTGTGCGCTGCAAACAGTCCGGCGTCCGAGTTTCCCTGGGCGGCGAGAATGCGGGTTGTGCCGGTGACGTGATTCGGGAAGACCGGAATCAGGGCTACGAGGAGGACGGCAGCACCCCATGCAATCATCGCCGTGCGCTGAGGTTGTGCTGCTATCGACACTGCCAACGCAGCAATGAAGGCAACGAGAAACGAGAGGCCTGCGACTCCAACCCAGCTGACCGAGTGAGCGAAGGGAGACTCCGCCTGAGAATATGCAAGTCGAGCCCACGAAAATCCTCCGTAAGGCCACGACGAGGCCAGAGTTTCACGAGCCGACCACAGAGCCGCAATCGTTCCGGGTACCGCACCGAATTGAATCCATCGCGATGGTGCGTTCGCGGACCAGCGATAGACGAGTGCGATCAGGCCGCCACTGAGCCCGACCCAGATTGTCATCAGTGCGCACAGGGCCAGCCACGGAATAGGACCCAGATAAAGCGTCAGCCAGAAAATGAGCGAACCCCAGAGGGCTCCCCCGCCGACGATGCCGATGAGAACACCCGTCCAGAAACCCCGACCGCGAAGCGCAATCAAAATCAGTGCGAGACCGAGAAATGTAAATGGCCAGATGGCCGGTGCCGGAAACGATGCGCGGATGAGCAACCCGCCGGTCATCGAGAGCACAAGCGCCACCCAGATGGGTGGTCCCTGCCTCAATGATCCCGTCACGACGTTCATGCAAGGCCCACTGTCGAATACGCCACAATCCCACGACGGACCAAATCCAGGGCTTGTCGTGCCGTTTTGGCAAGCGTGACGTCACTGACGCCGACGAGCTGGTCAAGGAGATCAATCGTTTGCTTCGACCACCGAACAAAATCGCCGGCGGGCATATCTGCGTCGAACAACACATCGTCAAGCCTGCCACCACTCGCCCAACGATGCATGGCTTGGCACAGACCTGTCGCAATCGGCGATGTGCCAGGAAGCCGGTGATGATGTTCGAGGTCCTCGAGTTCGGCCCAAATGCTGGTCGTGCTCTCGAGTGCTGACCGGAAGACGCCGCGAGGGAGTCTGCGCTCGTTGATGTTTCCCTCTTCTCTGCGGGGTTCAAAGACGATGGCGCAGGCAAGGGCAGCCAACCCGGCTGGATCGATTCCGACCCATGCTTCTCGGCGAAGACACTCGGCAACCAATAGGTCGCGTTCTCCGTAAATTCGAGCGAGTTGGTCTCCCGTGGGAGTCACCGCGAGCTCGAACCCCTGCGGATCCTGAGTCAGATAGCCCGTGTCGACGAGCACCTCGCACACCCGGTCGAATACGCGCGCGACGGCACCCGTGCGTGTCTCGATTTGTGCCGTCAGTTGATCCGTTTGACGACGAAGCTTCCACCAACGCTCGCCCCAGCGAGCGTGATTCTCGCGTTCGGGACACGCGTGACTGGGGTGAGACCGTAATCGTTGGCGCAACCGGGCCAACTCCTGATTGCGTTTGTCACGCGCGGCTCGCGACTGCGACTCGTTTCCCTTGCCGGACTTCTCCAGCTGATTGAGGTCGTGTCTGATTTGCGCGTACTGAGCGAAATCTCCCAAGTGGCATGACATCGGTTTGGCCATGCCAGCCAGAGACTCTTCCTGTTGCGCAACTTTGCGGGCGAGATCGACAACGGCGCGATCGGCTTGAAACTGCGCAAACGAGGATTCGAGAATCTGACGAGTACGCACGCGACCGAATTGCGTGATCAGGTTGACGGCCATGTTGTACGTGGGACGAAAACTTGAGTTCAGCGGATACGTGCGACGGCTCGCGAGATTGGCAACGGTTTGCGGATCGAGTGCACCAGACCACTGGATGACGGCGTGCCCTTCGACATCAATCCCTCGTCGACCGGCACGGCCAGTCAATTGGGTGTATTCGCC
>JBFYOK010000143.1:0-2614 GCA_041303845.1 Microbacteriaceae bacterium
GTAGCCAGCCATCTCAGCGGACGCTTCTCCCGGCCAGGCATGCACTGGACGCGCCGCCCCTTGAGCTTGCTGGAGCGAGGTGCGCTCGGGCAACAGGGGTGACATGACGAGCGGGCCAAACATGGCTCGAAGTTCGTTCACGCGAAACTGGTGCTCGACTGACTGTGAGCGGACTCGGTTGACAATCACGCCGAGCGGCTGAAGTCGTGGGCTCAGTCCACGCCGAATCTCCTCAATCGCCCGCAGGCCGCGGTCAGCCGCAGCTACGGAAAACAAGCCAGGTTCTGTCACAATCGCAACTCGGTCGCTCGCGGCCCACGCCGTGCGCGTTAGGGCGTTGAGCGTGGGGGAGGTGTCAACGAGAACGAGATCGTAACTGTCTTCGATGCTCGCGAGCGCTTCTTCGAGCCGCCAAATCTCTCGAGCGCTCGGGTGCGGTGTGTCGAAGTTCACTGCCGACGGATTGCCGATCATCACGTCAATTGCCGAATGGTTTGGAACGGTCCATCCGCTCGGAGCAATCGCTTCGCGGACGGTCTTCAGCTTGGGGTTCGTGAGAACGTCAGAAATGTTGAGTCGTCCGCGGGCGTTGACGCCCATGCCAGTAGAGACGTCCGCCTGAGGGTCAAAATCGACCACGAGTGTGCGGATTCCCTTGGCAAATGCAGCTGACGCGAGACCGAGGGTGACCGTGGTTTTTCCCACGCCACCCTTGAGGGAGCTCACACTCAGTACGTGCACGAGGTCAAGGCTACCCCGGCTAGTCTTGGAGCACCTAACTGTGTGAAACCCACTCAGTCGGCGTTGAAGGGGACATCAGGATGTTCAAAAAAATCCTTGTGGCTAACCGCGGAGAAATCGCCATCCGCGCTTTTCGAGCAGCATATGAGCTCGGCGCCAAGACCGTCGCTGTCTTCCCTTACGAAGACCGTAATTCTCTCCATCGCCAGAAGGCCGATGAGGCCTATCAAATTGGCGAGCAGGGCCACCCCGTTCGCGCCTATCTCGATGTTGATGAAATCATTCGCGTCGCACGCGAATCCGGTGCTGACGCCATTTATCCCGGTTACGGTTTTCTTTCGGAAAACCCGCACTTAGCGGAAGCTGCGGCCGAAGCCGGAATCACCTTCATTGGACCCTCAGCCACCGTTCTGGAGATGGCGGGCAACAAGGTCACAGCCAAAGAGCACGCAATCTCCGCCGGGGTCCCGGTGCTGCGATCAACTGAAGCTTCAGACGACATCGACGCACTGATCAAGCAGGCTGATGGAATCGGCTTCCCCATTTTTGCCAAGGCAGTTGCGGGCGGCGGGGGACGAGGCATGCGTCGCGTCGAAACGAAGGCCGACCTGCGTTCGGCACTCGAAGCCGCGATGCGAGAAGCTGCCAGTGCGTTTGGTGATTCCCGCATGTTTCTCGAACAGGCTGTGTTGCGTCCGCGCCACATCGAGGTCCAGATTCTCGCCGACATGCAAGGCGAAACTGTCCACCTGTTCGAGCGCGATTGCTCCGTGCAGCGTCGTCATCAAAAAGTCATTGAGATTGCGCCAGCTCCAAACATCACTCAGGAGCTTCGCGACGCCCTTTACCGTGATGCTGTTGCGTTTGCGAAGTCCATTGGTTATCAGAATGCCGGCACGGTGGAGTTCCTCGTCGACACTGCGGGAGACCGCGCTGGCGAGCACGTTTTCATTGAGATGAACCCGCGCATTCAGGTCGAGCACACGGTGACTGAAGAAGTGACGGATGTTGACCTCGTGCAATCCCAAATGCGCATCGCTGCCGGGGAGACACTCGCACAGCTCGGCCTGCACCAAGACCAGATTCAGCTGCGCGGTGCTGCGTTGCAGTGCCGCATCACGACCGAAGACCCTGCCGAGGGCTTTCGTCCGGACATGGGCAAGATCACGACGTACCGTTCTCCCGGTGGCGCGGGCGTGCGCCTCGACGGTGGAACCATCAACCCGGGCGCGCAAATCAGCCCGCACTTTGACAGCATGCTCGCCAAGCTCACGTGTCGTGCGCGTGATTTCGAATCGGCTGTTGCGAGAGCACGTCGCGCCTTGGCAGAGTTCCGTATTCGCGGCGTGAGCACGAACATCCCGTTCTTGCAAGCAGTCTTGGACGACCCGGACTTTCGCGCAGGCGACGTGAGCACATCGTTCATCGATGAACGGCCCCAGCTCATGACGGGGCGTGAGTCGAAAGACCGTGGCACGCGACTGCTCAACTGGCTGACCGATGTCACCGTAAATCACCCCAACGGGCCGCGTCCGATTCACGGAACTCCTCTGGACAAGTTGCCGAAGATTAACTTGATTGCCCCCGCACCGGATGGCTCAAGGCAGCGGCTTGCCGAGCTTGGTCCATACGGTTTTGCGCAGGCACTCCGGGTACAAAGCAACGTTGCCGTGACGGACACAACATTTCGGGATGCACACCAATCGTTGCTCGCGACCCGTGTGCGGACTCGGGACCTCGCCGACGTCGCACCTTACGTCGCGCGTCTGATGCCGGAACTGCTGTCGGTCGAAGCGTGGGGAGGTGCTACGTACGACGTGGCGCTGCGTTTCTTGGCGGAGGATCCGTGGGAAAGGCTCGAACTCAACTTGTC
>JBFYOK010000144.1:0-9868 GCA_041303845.1 Microbacteriaceae bacterium
GCAAGCTAAACATGCGTTCCTTGGCCCTCGACCGCTCTTCGTCACGTCGTGCACCGCCGAGGGCCACGTCGTAACCGCCAGCGTCGAGGGCTTGACGAAGAGCGACGGTCTTCATTATTCGTGTGTATTCGTCACTACCGTGCGTAAACGGCGTCACGCCATTCTTTAGACCATCTGGATTCGTATGGACGCGAAGATCGAGCGTGAGGCGAGCCGCAGTTTCGTCGCGAAACCGGATCATGTCGCTGAACTTCCACGTCGTATCAATGTGAAGAACCGGCATAGGGATGCGAGTCGGTGCGAACGCTTTCGCAGCCAAGTGAAGCAAGACCGTCGAGTCTTTCCCAATGCTGTAGAGAATCACGGGCTTCGCAAACGCTCCGGCGGCCTCTCGAATCACCCAGAGCGCCTCTGCCTCGAGCGCGTCGAGGTCAGCGTCACCGGGGGTCATGCTCTAATCGTATTGCCCACTCTTGCCGGATGTCTGCCGTATCAATTTCGGAGAGTGAGCTGGCGATGGATGTCCATAACACGTGCTGCTGTTTCAGCCCAGGTGAATTCAGCGGAACGTCGGAACCCCGCCTCAATGAGGCTGTCGCGACGGTGAAGGGACTCATCCAGTGCTCGATTGAGTTCACGCGCCACGACCTCCGGGTCGTTCGCTGCGACGCCAAGAATATTCGCCACGATTCCAGCATCGCCGGCGACCTCGCGCAGGGCGGCGTCGTTAGAGAGCACTACGGGGGCACCCAGTCGCATCGCTTCTAGGAGCGGCAGCCCGAAGCCTTCGGCGCGACTCGGCAGGACCAGGGCTCGCGCGCCCTGAACGAGTGCAGCAACTGTCGAATCATGCACTGCGCCAGTCACCACGAGTCGGTCTTGGTCCAGGCCGGCGGCAATAGCCAATTGACGAACGTCGAGGTTGCCCCAACCCTGGGCGCCAACAATGGCCAGGTCCATGTCGGGTCGCCCGGCGACGGCCCGGATGAGGTCGCCGAGTCCTTTGCGGGGCTCAATTGTTCCGACGAAAACGACGTATGGTCGCTGACCGATTCCGAATGCATCTCGGATTAGTCGGGCGTCTTCTTCAGCGACCGGTTCAAGACTTGCCGCGCCTCCACCGACATGGATGCGCTGGGCAAGGGACACTCCCGACGAGTGGGGCATGCCGTCTTCGCGCTCGAAAATCCCAAGCAAGCTGTCGGCGACAGCACGCGTCGGCACCACAATTGCGTCGGCGTCGCGCACAGCGCGTTTCACCATCGCACGATGCCAGGCTGCACCGTGTCGAGTCAGCGTGTGCGGATGGGTAAATGGAACCGTGTCATGGATTGTGACGACGAGAGGGCGTGAACCCCGGGGCGGCGCAAGCACGCTGGTCGCGTGAAACGAAGCGTTCTCGCTCGATGTGGCACCGCCGCTGGTGGCCGTAGCTGAGGGTGCCTTAATGCCCGCTGCCCAGAGACGCGCCGCAAGCGGACGGAGCCACTCGCGCATCTGTGCGCGGCGTATGCGAACGTCGGCACCGGCTGCGCGTTCGAGCGCGCGAGAAAGCTCCCTGCTGTACCGCGCAATCCCCCCAGGGCTCCGGGGGATTGGCTCGAAGCCGACGATGAGGTCGCGTTGAACGAAGTTGTGATTCACCCCGACTCCTTTCACGCAATCAAACGGCCGAGTTTAAACCGAACTTTCATCACGTCAGTGCATCAGTTGCTGGCCTAGGGCTCAATAAGATGACCGTATCGTGTCGACCCAACCAACCGTAAAGAATGCCTCGCCCGTGATTGAGCACCTTGGTCGCCCTATTCGGGTTGCTGTGATGATGCTCACTCTCGCGTCGGGCCGAATGGGTGGCACCGAGGTGTATGCCGAGAATCTGGTTGAAAACCTGCGCCAACACGATGATGAACGTTTCGAGTTCATCGTCGTACGCGCCCGACAGCCGAAGGCAGCGAGCAGTGCACGCGACAGACGACACGCGGACGTCGGGGCTTCGGAGCCGATGTCGGCCCGTTACACCCCCCTCACACTGAGCTTCATCGTTGCGGGAATCACTCACGCGCAAAAACTTCGGGCATGGGTCACGACGACGGTGCTTCGCCGACGTGTCTGGCGCGAAATCGAACGGGCAGCGGGTGGCCCAATCGATATCGTGTTTTACCCGTTCAGCGCAGTCCAGCCAACGCCTCCGAAATCGACAAAATCGGTAATCGTTGTTCATGACTTGCAACATCTCGACATGCCTCACGCGTTCACGGCGGCACAACGTGTGTATCGGCGCATCGCATACGAAGAACCGGCAAAACGGTCGGATGCCATTGTCACCGTGAGCGACTTCACGTCACAGTCTGTGCAGGAGCATCTGGGCGTAGATCAGGCAAAGATTCACCGTGTTTATCCGGGGATTGATACCGACCTATTTCAGCCCGGGGTTCGAAACGCTCCACCCGAGCCAGCTCTTTATTACCCCGCTCGAGGGTTGCCTCATAAGAATCATGTGCGTTTGTTTCGAGCTGTGGAGCGGGTTCGTGAACAACACCCGGGATTGACCCTGATCCTGTCGGGGACGGATGAGCAATCGCTGCACCCGCTTCCGGATTTCGTCGTTCACGTAGGGAACATCACACCCCAAGAAATTCGTGATCTGTACCTTGGCGTGACAGCGGTCGTTTTCCCGTCCCTCTATGAAGGGTTCGGATTTCCGCCCCTAGAAGCACTCGCCACGGGGACACCCGTCGTTGCGTCGCGGGCGGGCGCCTTGCCTGAGATACTCGCGGAGCACGCCATTTTGGTCGACCAGATGGATGTGGACAGCATTGCGGATGGGATCGAGAAGGCCCTGTCGCAGAGCCGCCTCGCACGACGGACAGCGTCGAGCAAACACAGTGCCGTGGCTGAATTTACGTGGTCGAAGACCGCGGAGAACGTGATGCAGGTGTTGGCTCAGGTCGATTCTCGCTAGTCGAATGTCGCGTGGACACGCCCGGGTGGCGTTCCCGAGCCCCTAAGGGATGAGCGTCGCGGGTGGCCGCACAATTTTTGACCGACCGCTAACACCGGCAAAAGCCTCCAGCGCGTGCGTGCGCGAGTCTCCCAACTCAATCATCGGTGTTGGATACGCGACGTCCGATTCGTAACTGCCGAGGTAGCGCTCGCGGTAGCGCTTATCGGGGTCAAACTTCTCAGCCTGAAGCAGAGGATTGAAGACCCTGAAGTACGGGGCCGCATCGGCGCCGCATCCGGCCACCCATTGCCAACTTGCCGCGTTATTAGCCGGGTCGGCGTCGACGAGTGTGTCCCAGAACCAGGCCTCACCGATTCGCCAATCGATCAGCAAGTTCTTCACCAAAAAGCTAGCCGCCACCATTCGAACCCGATTATGCATGTAGCCGGTCTGCCACAGCTCACGCATGCCGGCGTCGACGAGTGGCACGCCGGTCGTTCCCTCATTCCACCGAGTCAGTCGACCGTCCTTCGCGTCACTCCATTCGAAGTGGTCAAACCTGCTATCGAAATTGACGGTCGCCAAGTCAGGCCAGTGAAAGAGCAGGTTGTAGCTAAATTCGCGCCATCCCACCTCGGCCTTGAATCGACGGATGCCCTCGAGTAATCCGTCGCTCGCCTGAGCGAGGGACACACGATTTATGCGATCGAAGATTTGGAACGGGGAAATCTCACCGAATCTCAGGTGAGGAGACAGCTCGCTCGTGTTGTTGTCGGCCGGTATGTCGCGGCCCACGGCGTAGGTTTCGAGCCGGTGGAAAATAAAGTGCTCGAGCTTTTCCTCTGCGGCCGCCTCACCTGGTTTCCAGCGAAGGCCTAATCCAAGCGACCAATCAGGTTTCGTCGGGAGCAGATTCCAGGTCGCAATGTCGTCGCTCGACGGGACTTCGTCCTTGTCAAACCCGAGAAGTTCGCTCGGGGCATCCAGGGGAGATCGAACGGGCTCGGGGCGACTCAAGCATGACTTCCAAAACGGCGTAAAGACCGTGTACGGAGTGCCGGCGCCAGTGCGCACCGTCCACGGCTCGAACATCAGATTCGCCTGGAAGCTCTGTACCTCAAGCCCAGAGGCCGACGCGTACGATTTGATTTCAGAATCAAGGTTGCGTTCGGCTCCACCGTAACGACGATTCCAGAAAACGGCGTCGGCGCCACTTTCTCTGAGAAGAGTGCGCATCGTGTCGAAAGCCGGGCCACGGCGCAACACCAACGTGCCACCGAGCCGGGCAACTCGCGTAGCCAGCTTCTCGAGGCTGTGATGTAGCCACCACTTCACCGCCCCGCCCAGCGGGCGTATCCCCTCGGACTCTTCGTCGAGAATGTAGGCGATTAGTAGCTTGCCGCCGCTTGCGCGCGCGTGGTCAAGGCCTGCAATGAGAGCCGGGTTGTCGGCAATGCGAAGGTCGTCGCGAAGCCACACGAGTGCGTTGCCCATGTGTGAAAGATACTCCTTCTCAGAGAACGAAGAAGCGGGCTCGTCGTTGTCGACGAACCCGCTTCTCACTACACCAAGAGTTTTAGCAATCACATTCACAACCGTCACAGCAAACGGTCATTGCCATGACTTTATAACGGAATGGTAACGAGGCACAAGCGCAGGATTTAGAAAACGTCTGGGCTGGGCGCGCTCGCGAAAAGCACGGTGACATCCGGGTGCGCGTCAAACCGGTATCCCTCGCCACGCACTGTGCGCACGATGTCTTCAAAGCGACCCAACTTTGAACGCAGTCGGCGCACGTGCACATCTATGGTGCGGTCGTTCGGAATATCGACATCGTCCGCGCGCCACAAAGATCGAATGATTTCGGCGCGTGAGATCGTGTCTCCCTTATGCGTAACCAGGTACTGCAAGAGTTCGAATTCCTTGAACGTCAGCGGGGCAATCTCGTCATCGATGACAACTCGCTTTCGCGATACGTCGATGACGACCCCGGTCCCCTCTGTGTCGTCGTTGTCATCGTCGGTTCGATTGCGCGCAATGGCGCTGGGCTCCTGGAGCGCCAGTCGAACGACATCAACATCGCGACCACCGGAGCCGGCCGGCGCGAGGGCGACGGCAGCATACGTCTCGGCATCCGGCGCGAGTTGGGTCGTTAGGTTGCGCAAGGCGGTGACAAGTTGGGTGATATCGATGCCATTTGCCGCGGCTGCTGCCTCGTCGATTCCGACGTAGAGGGCAAAACCACGCGCTCGTGTTTCACGTGGCACGGCCGAGATTGACGGGCGAGGAGTTTCTTCGGGTGCAGGACCAATTTTGGTTACAGCCATGATGCAAATCCTTTTGTGTGTTGTGCCGATTCGCAAGATTCGAGCCCACAATGCGGGGCGAAGCGCGGCCTCAGAGCGACGTCGGTCGATTCAGAGGGGTCAGTCGGCGATGAATGAATGAGCTGATGGGGAATTAGCAACAACACATTCGACAACACATCGAGTTCACGTCGCGCATCATCATCGCGACAAATCCCGTCACCTCAACGGCGGACTGGGGGCGAACACGGCTAATCATGACACGAGGTTAGCGCACGCTACTGCTGGAGCAAAACCATTCATAAGCCAACCCTGCGCGTACCCTTGTGACATGACCGCGGCCGCTTCGCAGCACATCGCCTTGATGCATCAATGCATCGAGGATGCGCGACTCACGGCAAGCACAGGCGACGTGCCCGTCGCAGCGCTGGTAATCGACGAGCACGGCACAGTCCTCGCACGGGCACGAAACGAGCGTGAGCTATCCGGCGACCCAACCGCCCACGCGGAGGTGCTCGCCATTCGGCGGGCTGCTGCAACTCGGGATGACTGGCGACTCGAAGGGTGCACGCTCGTTGTCACGCTCGAGCCGTGCGTCATGTGCGCCGGCGCAATTCTTGCGAGTCGCATCCCGACTGTTGTTTTCGGTGCGTGGGATGAAAAGGCTGGCGCGGCCGGCTCGCTCCTGGATCTACTTCGAGACCGACGACTCAATCATCGTGTTGAAGTTATCGGTGGTGTCGAACAAGACGCGTGCGCCCGCCTATTGACCGAGTTTTTTGGTGACCGTCCAGGCCGGAGCACCCAGAAGAATTAGACGCTCTCCAAAATGCCGTCCCGACAGAATCTCGCCACGAGGTACTCGCCGGATTCGTGTCCGCCGGGCTCGTTGACGCCGTCCGCGTTCTTAGTCGTGGCCGCGGACCACTATCGCCTCGGTCGTGGGCGCGGATTTGACGGCTACACGAACAACGTCTGGCTCGATGTAAATGATTCGAGCAACAGGGACGACATCTCGAATCCGTTTTTCGATTGCGTTTAGCTCAGCTGAAATGTCAGCCAACTTCGTGCTCGCCGGAAAACCAACTTTTGCGGCAACAAGAAGTTCCTCTGGTCCGATGTACAGAGTCTTCATGTGGATGATCTTCGTCACTTTGGTCGACGACTCAATTGCCGCGGCTATGGCCGCAACGTCTTCTATGCGAGCGCCCTCGCCAACCAGGAGCGACTTCGTTTCTATTCCTAAGACGATGGCCACCCCCACGAGGAGCGCACCGATGCAGAGCGTGCCAATTGCATCGAAAACGCCGTTGCCCGTGATTGCTGTCAGGCCAATTCCGACGAAGGCAAAAACCAGACCGAGCAGCGCGGCCACATCTTCGAGAAGCACGACGGGCAACTCGGGCGCCTTGGCATGGCGGATGAACTGAATCCAGCTCGCCTTGCCACGCACCAAATTTGATTCGCGCACCGCGGTGCGCAGGCTCAACGACTCGAGAACGATGGCCACTGCGAGCACGAGCAGAGGTAACCACCACAATTCGAGTTCGTGGGGGTGCTGCAGTTTGTTGATGCCTTCGTAGATCGAGAAGACCCCACCGATGGTGAACAGGATGATCGACACGATGAACGCGTAGAAGTAGCGCTCGCGTCCGTAGCCGAAAGGATGCGCAGGTGTTGCCGCGCGCTGAGCGCGTTTTCCTCCGAACAACAGAAGCATCTGGTTGCCCGAATCGGCCAGTGAGTGCACACCTTCGGCGAGCATGGAAACCGCACCGGAGAGTCCCCAGGCAATGAATTTCGTGATCGCAATTCCTAAGTTGGCAAGAAGTGCGGCGATGATGGCTCGTGTGCCCCCGTGTGTACTCATTGCTCGATTCTAGAATGGCTGACATGACTGCCACTCAAGTGAACCTTCCCACCATCGCAATTGTGGGCGCCGGCTCCATGGGACGGGCGATCTTGACCGGGTTGCTTTCGCCCCACGTGTCGATTGACGGCGGCATCCGAGTGACCAATCGGAACTCGGCACACGCAACTCATTTTGACGACGAACCTCGCGTCACCGCGACATCGACGGAGGCGAGTGCAGAGGCCAATCGAATTGCTGTGGCGGGCGCATCCATCGTGATTATTAGTGTGAAACCCGCCATGGTTGCCGACGTGCTCGACGACATCGCCGATGCGCTCTCTGCAGACGCCGTCATCATCAGCATCGCTGCGGGAATTACGACTGCGACTATGGAGGCGCATCTGCCGGCCGGGCAGGCCGTGATTCGCACGATGCCAAATACACCGGCGACCATCGGACGCGCGGTCACCGGTATTGCCGGCGGGACGCGGACGACACCGCAGGAACTTGACCTCGCGGTGCGCCTTTTTGAAACCGTCGGCGACGTGCTCGTCATCGAAGAAGGCGCGATTGATGCTCTCGGCTCGATCTCGGGGTCGGGTCCGGCGTACTTTTTCTATTTCGTCGAGCAATTCGTGAAAGTTGCCGTGGCGCAAGGATTCACGCACGAGCAGGCAAACATCATGGTCCGCGGCA
Organism: Microbacteriaceae bacterium; assembly: GCA_041303845.1. GTDB lineage: Bacteria > Actinomycetota > Actinomycetes > Actinomycetales > Microbacteriaceae > RFQD01. Next base: position 7,799 of record JBFYOK010000144.1, read on the forward strand.
CCTTGAGGGGCGCAATCGGCTTGCTTGATGCGTCCGATGACTCACCTGAAGAATTGAGGCGTCAAGTGACGAGTCCCGGCGGTTCGACCGAGCGAGCAATTGCGGTGTTTGACGGGTATAACCTGCACGGTATTTTCATTGCAGCCACGGACGCGGCCATTGCTCGACAACGAGAAATGGGTCGAGGGTAGTTTCTTACGACGCGAGGTCTGCGAACGCCTCGACGTCCTGCGGGTGACCACCGACAATGATTTGATCGCCGGCCTCGATGTACGTGTCTGCCGTCGCGTAGGTGAAGTCAGCGTCCGACTTCTTGACTCCAACCACGGTGATTCGGTAATCGCGACGCATGCCGGCCTCCGAGAGGGTCTTGTTCAAAATTACGGTTGGGGCAAACATGCGCGCCATGACGAAAGTGTCTTCAACCTCGATGTAGTCGAGAAGCTGATTGTTCAAGAGGTGCGCAACGCGCAGTCCAGATTCGTGCTCGGGTTGAATGGTGTGCGATGCGCCAATTCGCGTCAAGATTTTGCCGTGAGACTCGCTAATCGCCTTTGCCCAGATGTTCGGGATGCCGAGCTCTACCAAGTTCGCGGTGATCAAGACGCTCGCCTCGATAGACGAACCAATAGCCACCACGGCGGTGCCAAATGATTCACCGCCGATCTGGCGAAGCGCCTCAATGTTTGAAACATCTGCCTGTACCGCGTGCGTGACAACGGACGAAAACCTTTGGACGCGCTCAATCGACGTGTCGATGGCGAGCACCTCGCGTCCCGTGCGAGCAAGCTCACTTGCGATTGCTCCACCGAATCGACCGAGACCGATAACGAGCACTGCATTGTCTTGCTGAACGCGCTTCTTAGCCAACAATGGGCCTTTCTTCGGGGCGGGTGAAAAGTCGACCGACTTGCTGTCGGGCGAGGGCGGCTGCCAACGTAACGGTACCAACTCTTCCCATAAAGATGACCAGCGCGATGACGAGTTGCGCAGAATCTGGTGCGGCGGCGGTCACGCCGGTGGAAAGGCCGACTGTTGCAAACCCGCTGATTACGTCGAAGAGAATGAACTCGAAGGGCGCATCGACGAGTTCGGTCACGATCATGGTGCCAATCACACACGTTGCAACGCCCCAGAGCAGAACGCTGACCGAGAGTCGAAGCACATCTGAGGGCACGCGCCTGGCGAACGACTCGATGCTCCGGCGGCCGGTTGCCTCGGCGTAGGCAGCGAGCAGGAGCACGGCGAGCGTCGTTACCTTGATGCCGCCAGCCGTTGACGCCGAGCCTCCACCGATAAACATCAGAATGTCGGTGAGCAGCAATGACGTCGAGTCAAGCTGCGCGTAGTCAACTACGTTGAATCCCCCCGACCTGCTCATGGTGGACATGAAGCCCGCTTGAAACACGCGGTCGCCCCAATCCATGCGAGCGAACCCGTTTGCACCGCCAAGCTCGATAATCAGGTAAAGAATCGAGGAGATGGCCCAGATGACAAACCACGCGGATAGCGTGAGCTTGACATGAAGTGACCAGGAGCGCGGACGGCGCCAACTTGTGCGTAACGCATGGATGACGGGAAACCCTAACGAGCCGATGGTGACCGCAACCATCAAGAGGCCGAGGAACGCGTAGTTCTGAGCAAAGGGCATGATCCCCCCAACATTGGGGACGATGCCCGTGTTGGTGAAGGCCATCGCGGAGTAAAAGACACTCATCCACGCGCTCGTCCAGACGTCGTAGCCAGCCGAAAGAAGCCCCGGGAACAGGCCGACGGCAATCACGGCCTCGATGGCCAACAAGCTGACGGCGACGGTTGCCAGAAGGCCACCTATGTCGCCGAGTCGGATAGCCTGCCCTTCGCTCACAGGTCCGGCGTGAAGCCGCATCGGGTTCGTGTCGCTCGCAGCCATCAGCCGCGCACGCAAGCCGAGGCGACCCGAAACAACCAGACCAAGAATCGACGCGAGGGTCAGCACGCCGAGGGCGCCAACTTGTGTCGCGACGACAATGAGTACTTTGCCCAATGGAGACCAGTGCGTGGCCATATCCACCGTCGTCAGCCCGGCAA
>JBFYOK010000145.1:0-6711 GCA_041303845.1 Microbacteriaceae bacterium
CCGCGGTCGACACAGGTGCAATCGGCAGAAACTCTGTGCCGAACGTGAGCAGCACACCAGCGAACACGAGCACGACGATGAAGCTCACCAACGCCCAGGTGTAGAGGTGCAGTCCAAAAATGGCTGTGCCATAGCCGGGGTCGCCCGGCATGATGTGCAACAGAATCTGGCGGATGGACATCGCCGAGCCGAGTAGCGCTCCGACAATCGCGAATCCGAGACCGGTCATGAAGTCCGAAGGTGCGAGCGTGCCTCGCAGTGACCTGATCACGATGTACACCGGACCGAGTGACGAGAGCATCATGCCCATCCGTTGCAAAATGCACAGGGGGCAGGGCAACTCGCCCAGAGCGAACTGGAAGTAGAACATCGCGCCCGAGAGCACTCCGATGTAGGCGACGAGAAAGGCGATTTGTGCCCAAAAGCCCAGGCGGCCGGCGAGGATGCCCGCCGGGTGTTCTGGCGCAGGAACAACGACTCGGGTGTCTCCCACGACGAGTGTGATCTTGCCGTCGGACGTGACGGTTTCAGTGACGCGCATCAGAAGCTCAAATCCAGAGCGCTCGTGACGTGGTGCGCGAAGAGCAGCGCGATGGCGACAAAGCTCGCCGAGAAGGCGACGACCGAAATCCATCGCTTTTTCGTAAACATCACAACGAGGGCTGCTGCGAGGAGCAGTCCGAAGAGCAGGGTGTCCATATCTCAACGGTAGACCAGAGACAATGGATGCGTGAACGAACGCCCCCGAAAACCAGCCCTGTTCGCCGGGCATGAGTTTTCGGCGTTCGTGGGTGGGGATGATCCAGCACAGGTCAGTGCGGTCGCCCACGACGTAGCCCGTGCGCTGCTCTCGCGCGTGAAAGCGGACCCGCACGGTCTCGCCCTCGAGAAGGCGATGGCCTACGTCGATGAACACGGGCTAGAAGATCTGGCCGAGCTGTGGTCGTCTACGAGCGCGCACAGCCTGCCTGGTGCCCTGTGGCGGCTCTACGTCGTGCGCGACCTGATTCACCGCCAAGCTGAGCCCGTGAGCGTGATGTACGCCCGCGGAGTGGCGGCCTTGCGCACAGCCGACCCCGTGATTGCGGGAGCGCCCACTCCGGCCGGGCCTGACGAGATGAACGCGCTCGCCGACGACATCTTGCGCGGGGTGTTCACGGGCGACTTCGCGGATGCGCTCGAACGCGCTGCCGCGTTCTGCCGGGTTGTGGCCGCCGGATGCCTGTCGCTCGCGGATGAGGCGGACATCGCACATCCGGTCGCCCTGTCACGCTCGTCGAGCACAGCCGCGCATGCTCACGGCGAGCAAGCGAAGGCGCTTACGCAACAGGCGCTCAGGCTCTCGCACACAGCTCGGGAGTTTGCGACGTGCGCGAGCTTGCAACGCCGTGGGTCGCTCGACTAGCGAGTTTTAGTAAACTGTTGACGCCGGGCCGCAGTAACCCCGGGCTCCAAAATTCGCCGCTGCGAGCGGCCTTCCGCCGAGAGGCGTTCATCTGCGGCTCGGTATTTTTGTGCCGGCCAACCTACTGCGCCGGCCAACCTACTGAGTTGCCGTGCCGATCCGAGCGTCGATGAAGGCGAGCGTCTCGGTCAACGCGGTCTGTGCCGCATCCAGGTCGAGCCGGAACTGGTACTCGTGGGGCAGCGCCGGAGTCTCGTCAGCGGGCCAGAAGAGCGGCGTGACGTCGACGCCGAGACTGGTCAACTTGTCGGCCAGCGGCTTCGACTGTAAATCGGTCAATGGGTCGGCATTGCCACCAGAGATGTAGGTCGGCGGAAACTCTGCGGTGACGAAGTCATAGCTCGACATCTGCGTCATCGCGGCCGAGGTCGACAGGTTGCGGTCGCCCGTGTAGGCCCACAACGAAATCTGGTCACCCCAGGCAATAATCCCTGAACCGCCGAGCATCTTGTCCATGCGATAGATGCCGCAATTCAGAATGACTCCGCGCAGTTCCTCCGGGCTGAGTGCGGGGGTGATCCCGAGCTCGGATGCGTACGACGGGTTTGTCACGGCAACGGCGAGCTGGCTTGAGAGCTGAGCGCCAGCAGAGTCGCCGGCGAGAATCATGCGCGACGCATCCACGTTCAAATCGTCTGCGTTCGCCACGATATAGGCAAGCGCATCGTTCAACTGGTTCACCGCGTAGGGATAAGTCTGCTCGGGTCCATAGGTGTAGTTCAGTCCGATTACGGTGTAGCCGTGTGAGGCGAGAATCTGAAAGTATGGACGGTCGTTCGACTTGTTGCCGGAAACCCATGCACCGCCGTGGGTCCAAACGATGGTGCCGAGGTTAGCCGTCGTGCCGGTCGGGTAGAACACGTCCATCTTCGACCAGTCGTTGTCGGGCTGATACGCGATGTCGAGACGCTGCTCCACACCACTTTCAGGGGCGTACCCCTCCATGATTGTGAGCACTTTCGCGGCGTTCGATTGAAAGACGCCGCGGATGATCAATGCACCCGGCCACGGAGAAACGACGAACGCGGTCGCGACGAGGGCCACAATGCCAAGAACCACTGCGACGACAATCACAGACGCCCTCCAACTCCGACGAGACCCGTGCACGGCACGTCGTGGACCTTCAGCTTTCGGCATGCGACGAGCTTAGTGTGGCTTCACCGGAGGGCGTCCGCTCACGACAGATTCACCTTGATTGCTTGTTGCGTTAACGCTTTGTTTACTCACACAGGGTCAACTGACTTCAGTCGATCACGTTGGGTCGATATCACAGCAGAACCAGGCTCAGCCTGAACGAAAGGAAAGTGTGAACATGCGCTCCACCAAACTCATCGGTGCGGCTTCCGTCCTGGCAGCCTCAGCTTTGTTGCTCACCGGCTGCGCTGCAGCTGAGGAAACCCCCGCAGGATCGGGCCTGACTGGCACGGTCACCATTGACGGTTCATCGACTGTCGCCCCGCTCATGGAGGCTGCCGCTGACCTTTACGGTTCAGTTGAGCCTGAGGTCAATGTCACGGTTGCAACTTCCGGAACCGGTGGTGGCTTCGAGAAGTTCTGTGCTGGAGAGACGGACATCTCGAACGCGTCGCGCCCAATCAAGGATGAAGAAGCCGCAGCATGTGCTGAGGCCGGCATCGAATTCACCGAGATCGTCGTCGCAAACGACGGTCTGTCGGTCGTGGTCAACCCCGAGAACGACTGGGCTCAGTGCCTCACGGTCGAGCAGCTCAACAAGATCTGGGCTCCGGAATCAGAGGGTGTAGTGCTTTCGTGGAAGGACGTCGACGCAAGCTTCCCCGACGAGAAGCTTTCGCTTTATGGCCCCGGAACCGACTCGGGAACGTTTGACTACTTCACCGATGAAATCAACGGTGAAGAGGGTGCCAGCCGCACCGACTACAGCCCGTCTGAGGATGACAACGTTCTCGTCTCTGGTGTTTCCGCAGAAAAGGGAGCCCTCGGCTACTTCGGTCTGTCGTACGCAGAGGCCAACGCTGACGCCGTGAAGCTCGTTTCGGTCGACTCTGGAAACGGTTGCATCACTCCTTCGACCGAGACCGTTCTCGACGGCAGCTACACCCCGCTGGGCCGCGTGCTGTTCATTTACGTGAACAACGCCTCCTACGTTGACAACGCCGCGGTTTCTTCGTTCGTCGATTACACGGTTGCAAACTCGACTGAGATTGCCGCCGCCGCGGGCTTCATCGCACTGTCGGAAGACCAGGTTGTTGTTGCACAAGAGGAACTTGCTTCGCTCGCGAAGTAATTCTGAGTAATCTCTCATCATGAACACAATGTCGTCAGTGCCCGTGTCGCCCTCATCGGGTGACTCCACTGCCGGCTCGGATGGCTCGGCACTCGTGCCGAGCCATCCGGTGTTTAGTCACTTCATTGGTCGGCCTCGCCCCGGTGAGCGTGTCATTCGCATCGCGCTCGCTACGGCCGCTGGCCTCACTGTTTTGATCACCATCGGCATTCTGATTGCCCTGTTTGTCCCCGCGTTTGAGTTTTTTCTCACCGTCCCGGTATGGGATTTCCTGTTCGGTACCCGGTGGACCCCCATGTTTGCTGACAAGAGTTTTGGAGTTCTTCCCCTCGTCAGCGCAACCATCTGGACCACAGTTCTGGCCCTCTTGATCGCCATTCCGCTCGGTCTTGGTGCGGCCATCTTGATGTCGGAGTTCGCCCACCCCAAGCTGCGCGCCGTGCTCAAACCGATTCTCGAAGTTCTTGCCGGTGTGCCCACGGTCGTGTATGGCTTGTTTGCATTGCAGTTCGTTCAACTTGTGTTGTTCAAAGATTGGCTTCAGCTCGACACGGGTGCTTTCTCAGTGCTCGCCGCGGGCCTCGTCATGGGCGTGATGATCATTCCGACGATTGCCTCAATCGCAGAGGATGCAATGTCGGCCGTACCCATGTCGATGCGGCAGGGTTCTGCCGCTCTGGGGGCGAACAAGATGCAGACCAGCATGCGGGTTGTTTTCCCAGCTGCACTCTCTGGCATCATCGCGGCAATTATTCTTGGCGTTTCGCGCGCCGTGGGCGAGACCATGATTGTTGCGATTGCTGCGGGGAGCCAGGCGCGACTGGTCACCGGGCCTCTTGAGGCGGGTCAGACGATGACCGGATTCATCGCGAACTCTGCTTTGGGTGATTCGCGTGTTGGCTCAATCGAGTACAACACCCTATTTGCCGTCGGTCTCCTGCTTTTTGTCCTGACACTCATCATGAACGTCTTCAGTATCCGATTGGTCAATAGATTTAGGCAGGTCTACTAGTGGCATCGTTGAAAACTGTGGTTTCCCGCGGTGTCTCTCCGACGACGTTGCGCGCCTCGAACGGTGGTGAGCGAAACGCGCGAGTTCTGATTTTTGTCTTCGCATTGTGGTTGTCGCTCTTCGTTGCGGTGTTCTTCTTGGCCACGCTTATCGTGGTGACGCTCATCGACGGCTCCCCAAAGCTGACGATGAACCTTTTCACGGAATACTCAGCCTCTAACCCGGAGAAAGCTGGGGCTCGAGCCGCCATTCTCGGATCGATGTTCGTCATCGCTACCACCGCTGTTCTTGCAATTCCTTTGGGTGTTTCGGCAGCCATATATCTCGAGGAATTTGCCGACAAGAAACGCTGGTGGAACCGACTCATCGAGCTCAATGTTCAGAATCTTGCCGCAGTGCCTTCCATTGTCTACGGTTTGCTCACGCTGGGACTCCTTGCTTCCATCGGCTTTAGGAGCAAAAATTTTGTTCTCGCTGGAGGCTTGGCACTGGCGTTGCTGATTCTCCCGGTCATTGTGATTGCAACAAGAGAAGCAATTCGCGCGGTCCCTACAGAGATTCGTCAAGGATCACTGGCGTTGGGCGCAACCCAGTGGCAAACGGTGTGGCGACAGGTCTTGCCATCTTCAGTTCCCGGCATCGCCACCGGTTCGATTCTGGCTCTGTCGCGAGCACTCGGTGAGGCAGCACCCCTGCTTCTTCTCGGAGCCCTTGTCTATGTCACGTTCGATCCGACGACGTTGTTTAGCGGTTTCACCACCATGCCGATTCAGATTTTCAGTTGGGCGGGACGTCCTCAACAAGGCTTCCACGAGTTGGCGTCTGCGGCCAGCATTTTGCTGCTCGTTCTATTGCTCTTTATGAACGGGCTCGCCATTTTTATTCGCAATCGATTCCAGAAACGCTGGTAAGGAACATGTCAAAAAAAGAGAAAAAGAATCGCGCGGAAACCCCGACAATCCGTTCACATGTTCCAGCTTCATCGGCACCGCAACCGCTACACCCCGTCATCACGTGCCGAAACGTTGACGTGTTTTACGGTGCGTTCAAGGCCGTTCAAGACGTAAATCTAGATTTTGGTCTGAACGAAATCACCGCATTGATTGGCCCGTCGGGGTGTGGCAAGTCAACACTTCTTCGGTCGCTCAATCGCATGAACGATCTCGTTGACGGTGCGCGCGTTGCGGGGTCCGTTTCCTTTCTCGGAGAAGACATTTATGGCCCTGGCGTCGACGCCATCGAGGTGCGCCGTCGCATCGGCATGGTCTTCCAGAAGCCAAATCCATTTCCAAAGTCGATTTACGACAACATTGCATACGGCGCACGCGTGACCGGGATGAAGGTCAGTAATCTCGATGATCTGGTTGAGGAATCCCTCACCCGAGCTGCCCTGTGGGACGAAGTCAAAGACAAGCTCAAGCAATCGGCCTACGGGCTTTCTGGCGGTCAACAGCAGAGACTCTGCATCGCACGCACGATCGCCGTCAAGCCTGACGTGATTTTGATGGATGAGCCGTGCTCGTCGCTCGACCCCATTGCCACGATGCGTATCGAAGATCTCATGCAAGAGCTCCGACGTGACTACACAATCATCATCGTGACGCACAATATGCAACAGGCTGCACGGGTTGCCGACCGCACCGCATTCTTCACCGCTCGCGCGGACGAAACAACGGGAAGTCGCACCGGTGTTTTGGTCGAATACGGCAAGACGAGCCAAATCTTCGAAGATCCACACGACAAGCGCACCGAAGATTACATTTCGGGACGCTTCGGCTAAACCTAGCTAGTCGTGTGCGTCATGCGTCTCAACGGCAACAATTCCCGCCGACGGGTGCTTGGCACTGAGGTGAAAAACCGAGAACGAAGCGGTGTCAAGATTCGCCGCATGCGTGTGTTCGTTCAGCAGAGCGGTGCCCGTCGCCAGGGATAGTTCGCGAAGAAGTTCTGGGATGACCGGCCCATGAC
>JBFYOK010000146.1:0-10831 GCA_041303845.1 Microbacteriaceae bacterium
GTGTAAAGCGTTTATTGTGGACGGCGGTCCCGCGTCGGACATCAAGTTTGGCCCAACGTGTTCAACAGCAGGCGCTTCACGAAGGCGCAGGTCTTTCCTCAGGTCAAACACGTCAAGTGCCGTTGCCACTGCTCGGGGCAGTGTGCCTGGGTCATAGTTCCGAGCGAGGCCTTCTCGTTGTGCGCTCGTCCAGTCGAGGCCATCAGTTTCACAGGCGACGAGTGCGTTGAGCAGCGAAGTGACATCGGTTGGGTCAAAAAACCAGGGTCCTTCTGGCAACAATTCGCGATGAGCGTCGATGCGAGAAAGCAAGACCGGTGTGCCGAGCGAGACGGCTTCAATGACCGGAATGGAGAAACCTTCGTGGAGCGAGGGGATGATGACTGCTCGAGCATCACGAATTCGGCGAGCCAAACTCGAACCCGAGAGCGCAGACACAAAGGAAATCCCGTCTGTTTGGCTCTCACCCGCGGCCTGTGTTGCGACGTTGAGAATGCCTCGCTTTTGAGAAACCGAGAGATCTGCAAGGAAGGTGAACCTCGGCGCACTCGACAGTATTGCTCGGCCTGAACCAACTGCACATGCCACTAGGGCCAAGTTCTTGTGAGGATGATAGTTGCCAAAAACGAGCACTTCACCTTGAGAACGTGTGGTCGGTTCCCCCTCCACGCCAGGAATGCTTGTCAAACATGACGTGATCAAGAAGGTCGGCTGAGCCTCATTCGGCATCAATGACGACCACAAGGCACGAGCTTCACGGAGAGACGTTTCACCCAGCGTCAGAATGACGTGACTGCTTCGGAGTTTCTCAATAGCGAGTTGATGGAGCCAAAAAAGCTGCTCTGTGCCAGTGAAATGCGCGGGGTAGAGGCCTTGTATATCGTCGAGAAAGACTGAAATTCGATGAATCCATGGAACGCGAAGCAGGTCGACGTTCACGGGGTCCATGGCCGACGAAATCGTTGCGAGTTGAACAAAAACGTCCACATCACCAATCAAGCCCGGACGCCAGTCGACCGATGCGCGACCTGCGATTTCTCGTGCTAAGGCCGGAAGTTGGTCGGACGTGAGAAATGCAATCTCGTGTGACGAGGGCACTGCCTCAAGAAACGCGAGCAGGATTGCAAGAGCGTGGCTCCTCGTGCCGTTCGGAGTCGTCGATTGGAGGACGCGAGCGTCAAACAAGATGATTCGAGATTCTTGGGCGGGTCGGCCAAATCGCCAACGTTGCCGAAGGTCGTAGCACTGCTCAATGAGGGGCGCGGCGTCGGACCAGAACGGCCGAGACGCGCAGAGACGGCCCCATTCTTCGTCGGAGATGAAGGCAGATCCGTCTCTTCGTCGTTCGAAAAGCGACGAGGTCAGCGATTGCACTTCCGGAACGGCGTGAACTCTTGCCGCAGCTTCAAAAAGCAGTGCGGGAGGGCGCTTGGCGGAAACGGTTTCAAGCTGTTCGCCGAGTGCCGTTGCGCTTGCATACACAGCGCGCTCTTTCTCGCCGCGAGCAGGTGGCTTGTTCGATTGATTGATCATGTCTGAGTTCATCCGACGTCTAGGACCACGAATCGAGTCGTGGAACATCAACTTCGTCGTTTCCGCTCAAGTCGTAATCGACCATGATTCCTGCCAACTCTTGCGTTGTGACGGTGGCTGACCAACCGAGTACCTGGCGAGCGCGCGAAGCGTCTCCGACTGACGCCTTCATGTCGTGAGCACGCTCGAGGTTGTCGTCATGTACAACATGGTCGCGCCAATCTAATCCCGCTGCTGCAAATGCAAACTGAGCAAAATCTCTCACGGTGTGTGATTGTTCACTTGCAAATACATAATCATTGGGTTCGTCATGCTGAAGGCTTCGCCACATGCCTTCGACATATTCGGGCGCATAACCCCAATCTCTCACCGCTTCAATGTTGCCCAGGTGAAGCGTCTCTGCTTGTCCGCGGGAGATGCTGGCCACAGCAGAGCTGATCTTTCGGGTGACAAAAGCTTCAGGTCGACGCGGGGATTCATGATTGAACGCAATGCCACTGACGGCGAAGAGACCGAATGATTCACGCATTTCTTTCACTTGCACGTGTGCGCCGGTCTTCGCTACGGCGTAAGGCGATTGGGGCATGAAGGGGCTGTCTTCATTTTGCGGTGGCTTGGTCAAGCCGAACATCTCGGACGACGACGCCTGAAAGAATCGAGTGTGGATGCCTGAAGCTCGAATTGCGTCGATGAGCTGCGAAACCGCCAGGTAGTTGACTTCGTGGGTCAGTTCCGGCTCTGAAAAGGAGCGAGCGACGTTGGACTGCGAGGCCAGATTGTAGATCTCCGTTGGCGCGACATCCTCAATCGTCTTCAGAACGGTATTTCGATCTCTCAAGTCGCCATCGATGAGATGCAGGCCACCACGGACGCCGTCGTTTCCTGCTGCAAAAAGTTCAATTTGTTGAAGAGTTCTGTCCCGACGAGAGCGGGTCAAACCATAAACGTCATAACCCTTGAGGAGCAAAAGTTGGGCGAGGTATGAACCATCTTGTCCGTTTATGCCCGTGATAAAGGCACGCCGTCGGTTTTGCCCCAAAACGAACTCCCCATGTGATTTCAACTGAGTTTAAGATTCTCGACTCAGGCATAGAGAGTCATGTGCGCATCTTTCGATGTCAATGAGGAGCCTACTAGTCGGAGGTTTTGACGTTGATGCACGTGTCGTGACACAACACAGAAAAGAACGACGCGCTGATTCCGTATGCCTGCCTCGACGAGGCAAAACTCTGTGGCATCCGGAACCAACGCGTCGTTCTGTGAGGCATGCTGTCGCAGTCAGATGTTGACGGCGTCGCCGCAGAACTCTGCGGTTAGCCTCGGGACTTCTCGGCGACTGCTTCGACGCGTACGAACTTCCACACTGCCCACGCAATAACTGCACCGACCAGTGGAGCGAGGATAAACAGCCACAGCTGGGTCATCGCTTCTCCACCGACGAACAGGGCTGGGCCGAATGATCGAGCAGGGTTGACCGATGTTCCCGTCAGAGGGATACCAACGATGTGAACGAGCACCAGCGTGAAACCGATTGCCGCACCAGCAAGCGTCGGCGTAGCGGCTTTTTCGGTCACCAAGAGAATGACGAGCACGAACACCGCAGTCAGGACCATTTCAAGAACGAAAGCGCCGGTCATGTTGATGGCACCGTTGTCGTAGCTGTTGGTGCCGAGGGCCCCGGTGCGATCCGTGACCCCGAAGAACGAGACGAATGCTTGAAGCAAGGCGGCTCCTGCTGTTGCGCCGAGAAATTGTGCTACCCAGTAGCCAACTGCGTCTTTGAACGAAAGGCGCTTGGCCAGCAGCATTCCGAGCGTGACGGCAGGATTGACGTTTGTTCCTGAGATTGGCCCAAAGGCGTACGCGAGGGCAAAGAGCACGAGCCCAAATGCGAAGGCCACTCCGAGGATGCCCGAACCAGGTCCGGTTCCGCCGACGCCCACCGTGGCACTAATGCCGAATACGGCTGCACCAACGGCGAGGAATACGAGGAAGAACGTTCCGAGAAACTCTGCTACATATTTTTTCAATGACATGTCATCCCTTTCAATTGAGACATTTCCCTCAGTGTATGGATGGCTCGGAATAATTCGAGAAACCCATGGATGCGCGAGTCGTCAAGCCGAGACAGAAGAAACGATCGACGCCGCACGCCAGGGTTGACGCCAGGGACACGCACCAAGAGGTCACGCCGTATGGGTTCATGCGCACGTGCAACAACTGCGGATTTGTCTTCAAGCAGCAGTGACCAAGTCAACAATGAGACAGCCCCCCGCGAGACGAATCTCGCGGGGGGCTGTCTGGTCAGTTTCGGCTAGACGCCGAAACCGGTTTGGCCAAAATTAGAGGGGGCGAATGTTCTCGGCCTGAGGACCCTTGGGGCCCTGTACGGTTTCGAACTCAACCTGCTGATTCTCTTCAAGACCACGGAAGCCAGATCCCTGAATCGCACTAAAGTGTGCGAATACGTCGGGGCTGCCGTCGGAAGGAGCGATGAAACCAAAGCCCTTCTCGTTGTTGAACCACTTCACGGTTCCTGTTGCCATGCTGTTTTCTTCTTTTCTTTTATTGCGGCGAACCGCGTATTCCCATGCACAAAAATCAGTTACACGGGTTCTCCACCAACCAAGGCCAGTGGAAATCTTTGAAGTTATGTCCGACGATACCCATCAACTACTGGGCAATCGAAGCTGTCGCGAGCCGATAATCCGACGCGGTTAAGGTACTCAATCACGATCGCGTACGAACGAATCAAGCTTGCTTCAGTGTATGGCACCCCGATGCTCGCGCAGTACTCTTTCACGATCCGACGTGTCTTGGCCAAATGCGTGCGCGGCATGCTCGGAAAGAGATGGTGCTCGATTTGGAAATTCAGACCGCCGAACATCCACGTTGCCCACCAGCCGCCACGAATGTTGCGCGATGTCAAAACTTGGCGACGCAGGAAGTCCATGTTTGACCCGGCGGGGATGATCGGCATGCCCTTGTGGTTCGGCGCGAACGACGCACCCATGTAGAGGCCGAAGACGGCGAGCTGAACGCCCAAGAATGCGAAGGCCATTCCGACAGGTAAGAACCAAAAAAGGATGACGACGATGGCGGTGACGCGCGTCAGAATCATCGCAAGCTCAACCCATCGACCCTTGATGGACTTGTCGGTGATCAGTGTGCGAATCGAAATGTAGTGAAGGTTGATGCCTTCGAGAAGCAGGAGAGGGAAAAAGAGCCAGCCTTGGCGTTGCACAATCCACGCTCGGAATCCGCGTTGAACCGACGCAGTTTCTGGCGTGAAAGCGATTGTGTCGTAGTCGATATCCGGGTCGGCACCGACTTGGTTGGGGTTCTTGTGGTGGCGCGTGTGCTTGGTCATCCACCAGCTGTAGCTCATGCCAACAACGAGCGTCGCGACGATCTTGCCCATGCGGTCGTTGGTGCGTCCCGACGTGAAAACCTGGCGGTGGGATGCCTCGTGGGCGAGAAACGCAAACTGTGTCAGAAGCAAACCGAGCGCCCCCGCGAGGAGCAGCTGGAACCAGGACTCGCCCAGCAGAATCATGCCGCCGAACGTGGCCACCAGACCGAGCCCAAGCAGGGCAAGCAGGGCGATGTAAAACGTACGTGAGCGATTGAGCAACCCGCGGGCGCGAATCGTGCGGGACAACTCGGCATACGCATTGTTCGATTGACCGAAGTCGGACGACCGAGGCTGCGTCGGTCGAAAGGCCAGAGTGGCCGAGTCGGTGATTGTGATGGTGATTCCTTGTTGCGCCGACGTTCAGAGAGATGAACTGCGCGAGAGGCAATCCGCCGAGGTGTTCTCACCATAGCGCGCCAAGCCTGACCGGGGGCTGGCAATGGCATGAGATTACTTTGGCTTTGTTCCGAGCAGCTTTTCGATGTCCCCAAAAACCTCCATCGCGCCGACGTCTCCGATGTCATCAAACAGCACTTCGCCGGTCGAGGAGGTGTGTGTGACGTGGATGCGCGCATCCAGCGTTTCTTCGACGCGCTGGTGTGGTTCGGTTCTCAGCGGCGCGTGCAGAAGCCCTCCCCGAGTTCGGTCTGCGCGCACGGTTAAGGTTCCGTCGGGGCCCGTGAGTGACCATGACACGTGGGTGTCGTCGATGACCAGCCCGGACTCTTTCGTGCCGTTGTACGTTGTCCAGCGATGAAGGCGCCCGCCATGACGAAGACCGGCGATGAACCCGCGGAAGCGCGAACCCATCCAGGGGATTATGGCGACCGATCCAATGAACGACGCGTCTGTCTCTGTCGGGAAGTGATTCGAGTGCAACCACACATACCCGGATGGGAACGATCGACCCCAGTCCTTTTCTATGTATCCACGCCCGTTTCCGAAATCGACGGACTTGCCCTCGACGTCGAGTCGACCGGCGAGGCCGTGACCGAACGACACGATGCCGTGGTAGCACTCCATAAACGGAACAAGGCCGTACCAGCCCATGATGCCGGGAGCGGCGAGCGTTACCGGCCACGGCTCTAGCGCCGTGGTGTAGGTGAGGTCACCGGTGAGTTGTGGCAATCGGAGAGAGACCCCGTCTGTGCTGAAGTGATTCTCACCGATGCGAACGTCGAAGTCTCTTGTCGACGCCGTGAATTGGTCGAGAGGAAAGGTGTGAAACCACGAGCGACCAGTCGTTCCGTCAAGAACCTGCACGAACGCTTCGTCTCGAATTCCCTGTTCCCCCGCGATTCCACGGAAGATGCCCGGGATGACTGCCCAACGCTGTGCTCGTGAGGGGTCGACGAGCTTGATGTACCAGCCCTCAAAAAAGGGGGACTTCTTGTTGGCGCCGTGGAACGCTTCCGGGTGCAGGATTCCCATGTCGAAACTCTAGTTGAGGGCGAGCGGTCCCCAAGGGGGCAATCTGGCTATGGGCAATTCGTCAGCACTTCGCCGGCAACTCTTAGACTGTGGGCATGGTTACCGCGGCGAACACCGGAGTTTTTCCGTATCCCGTCGGGATTCTGTTGTACAACCGCCCGGAATATGCCGAGCAGACCCTTGCGGCTCTCGCGTCACAACGGCACGCTATTGACCAATCCCGCCTCGTCATCGTGCGTGACGGCTACGTCGGGTCCCGAGACGAGGCATTCGGTGATCCCGATTTTACGGCCGAAGTCGATCGACTCGCTGAACGCTTTTTTCCTGACGCAACTCACATTCGGTATGAGCAGAACTGTGGCATCGCAATCGCATACGAAGAGATGGCGGATTGGTGTTTCTCTGGCAACGCCGACTGGGCCGCGTTTTTTGAAGAGGATTTTGTCGTAGACCAGGACTACACCCAGGTCTTGGAGCGACTCATTGACGCAACGGCCCACGTTCCGCAGGTCGCAAGCCTGTCGGCAACGGGAGACATCTCCGTGAATCGAAATCGGGGGTGGGAGACGTTTTACCCGGATCGTCATCTCTGGGCTTATGTGTTGCGCAGGACAGTCAGAGAGCAATGGCGTGAAACGAAAGCGGACTATCTCAAGCTTCTCGAGCACCGACCTTATTGGGATCGGGACACCGACGCCATTGTGAATGGAATGGCCGCACGGGGGATCATGATTCCGAGCGGAAGCCAGGATTACGTGAAGTTCGGCTTTATGCGCGCCAATGGCTACCTGGCCCTCAACACGGCTCATGCGCATGGCGAGTACATCGGCCGTGTCGGGCTACATCACACCGACCAAGTTTTTGCGGCCTCCGGGTATGACGTCGACCGGGCACCCCGAGACGAGGTTGCCGTTATTCCGTCGGTGACTCCCGAGCTCCTTGTGGAGCTAGAGCTCGAATCTCGAAGTCTGTGGGCGCGCGAAAATCTTGGCTATCGCAAGTCAGCTGCCGACCGTTTTGAGACGATTCGGCGCAGGTTAGCGGACTTATCGAGTGTGCTTCACGCAACTCAAGAAGAGCTGGCTTCGCATAAAGCCCTCAACGCTGAAATCGAGAATCCAGCGACCAACGAGGCGCGGGAAAAGCACGATGACCGCGGGGGATGGACGTGGTTTGGCGGGAGTTCGGCCCTGAGCATCGGCAACGTGCATCTTCTGGGAATCGTTCGTCGCAAGGGATTGTCCCTAAAGGGCCAGTCGTGTCTTGCGGTGATCGACCAAGAGGGAAAAGTGGTGCGGTCAATCCCGCTCCTTCGCAATCTCAATCTCGACGATCACAATGTTCCAACCGTGGTTGCATTGGGCGCGAACCGATTCATCGTTGCTGTCACAGGCCACGGGAGCGTGACGTCCGTTCTCGTCGCAGTTGGCGTTGTTAGCGACGGTGACGTCAGGTTGGGACCCCGGGTAGAGGTTGAGTTTGGTGAGCCGACCTCCTATGCCCACATAGTGCCCGAAGGCGAAGATTCCTTCTTGCTCTTGACGCGCTGCGGGTTGCAGAACTTCCGAGCTCGACGAGTGAATGTTTCTTCGCTCGAAGTAATGTCTGAGGCAATGCCCGTGTTTCCGTGGGCCGTTGATGACAACGATCCGTGGTATTCGCGGCGAGACGGAAATCGGCCTTATCTGATCACCCGGGAAGACGGGTCCGACGTTCTGTTCGCGTTGACGAACGACCATCCCCGGGCATATCGAAACGGGATTGTTGCTGGTCGTTTTCGGGGCGCAGACATCTTTGACTTGGACGACAATCTCGTTCACACCCTCTCCCCGGATGCTCCGCTGTGGGATCCGTTCACTCAACTCACGCAGATTGTCCCTCCCGGGCAACGGGAAATCCCATGGGTGCAGGACGTCGCACCTGTCCTGCGTGATGGAAAGGAAATTGGGGTCGACGTCGCCTACTCGCTTGCCGAAATGTCCGAGCGCTCTTTCCGGTTTTGGAGCCGCGGGCGCCATCCTGCCTTGACGTACGCCGTTTCTCGGCGTCTCATCGGGCAGCATCCGGTTCGCGTTTTCGAGGCGGATGCCGGTCCTTCGCTCTACGCAGACGAAGAACACTATGCGGGAGGCATCGCCCTGAATCCGCGAAATTCCGATCACGTCGTGTACTGCGTCGGAGTCATTCCCACAACGAATGAGGGGACACTGAATCCGCAACCCAAGTGGAAACTTATGTCGCGAGAGATAAGCCAAGGAGCGGAACAGCGGCGGTTGATTAATCGGCGCGGTCTCGATGAGTCATTTATCAGACCTGTTTTTTCGACGAGCGCTCTGGGTGCTCAGTCGCATGCACTCTTTGTTATGAAGGGCCGGTACTCGACCTATCGCGATTTCGCTACCCGAATTCACGTCACCACATTTCGTCAGGGGGAGTCATGTGTAGACGGCGCAGGAGAGCATCTCGACCTCATGTACCCGGTTCTGCCTGAGGGCGCAATGCCTCACGAGGAAACCGTCTTTCTTCGCCGTAAGCTGCGCCGTGCTCGGAGATATCTTGAGTTTGGTGGGGGCGGGAGCACTCTGCTTGCGCTTTCTCGGGGCGTTCCGCAGGTGGTTTCCGTCGAGTCGGATGCTCGGCTCGCCGGGTACTTGAAGTCCGTCGCGACGACTTCCACATCGAGCTACACATGCCACGTTCCGAGGATGTCCGCGATTTCGGCATGGGGCTATCCCATCCACGAGGGTGATCTCACTGAACTTGGGCGCGAGTATGCTCATGCCGCTGATGAGCTTTCCGGCTTCGACACCGTTCTTGTCGATGGCCGTTTTCGTGTTGCGTGCGCGCTCGCCGTGGCGACGAAAGCCACAGGAAAGACAACGCTCATGATCGACGATTACGGCGACCGAGAGCACTACAAAGTCCTTGAGCGATATTTGGGTCGTCCTCGAATGAAGGGCCGACTCGCCGTGTTTACTCTTCGCGGACCCGTCAACGTTCCGAACGACGCGCTTCACGAGGCATATCGCGACGCACGGTGATTTCGTTGGCATGGCAGGCCCTTGGGCTTCTACGCGGGCTGTTCCGATTCGCCCCCATCGCGCAACCGCGCTGCACGTTGTTGTAGAGCGGCCTTCTGCTCGGTGAGATTGGCGACTCGTTCTTGGAGACGGCTGATTCGCGCATCCTTTCGATCTCGCATTTCTTTAAATCGATCACGCTCTCTGTTAGCGCGTGAGTTTTGCGCGTTGGTTGCCATCACACCAGCATCGAAGGCGGGGTCATCCACGAAAACGCGCGAGACAAATTCGTCTTCCGGCGATGCGGTCAACCCACGGCTCAACTCGGAAGGCGAAACGTTGGTCGGGCGACACCATTCGTCGCTGACGTCGAACCCTGCTTCCTCGAGTCGCGCCAGGATGCGAGTACAGGCGTCATCGGGGATCAACGAGAACTGTTCGAAGTCGTATGTCTTGTGCACGTCGGGGTGCGGAGGCAAGGAATAGGCATTCCAGGTCTCCTCGAACAACCGGGCCTGTTCATCCGCGCTGAGATCTTTCTCGCTTCGAACGGCCGTCAACAGGGCTCGGCTCATCAACACGGGTTTTGTCGTGAACTCCCGACTACGCCATGGAATGTGACGAATCACAATCGGATAGGACTCGGGAACGTCAGGTGTGCTCGGAACCGGCGGCGCAAAACGTGGCAGTGGCTCACGAGTGCGAAGCGTCTGATGGTTTCCTATCGTGATGTTGATTTCCTCTGCCCGCGGTGCGTCGTCGATGCGAGAAATTGACTTGGACAACCACCAGAATCGCGAATTTATCTCGTCTTTTAAAATGCCGGGCTTGACCCGAACTCGATGAGTGATTTGGCCAAGAGTTTGGGCGCTAAACACCTCCGCGTCATTTGTCGCGAAGTAGTTGTACATCGGCACGTGCATTTGTTCGCCGTTGCCACTCGCCACCCACTCGCTTATGGCATCGGCGAGGTTGAGGGCTCCCTCTGTCGGCTCAAAAAATTCATCTGAGTCAAACGGCAGAAACACTTCGCACCCGTCCGCGCGCGCCAATTGCAGCAACATGTTGGTGATGGCGGACTGGTGAAAATCTTCACCGTTGTGGTGGTAAATCGTGAAGTTTGCGAGTTTTCCCATCGTCGCGACGAGCTTTTTCGAGACGTCCGGCTGATCACAATGAAACACCAGGTAAAAGTCGCGAATGCCTTGTTGTATGTAGTGGGCAACGACAACCGGCAGGATGTCGGCAGCATTCTTGCTGACGCACGCCGCTGCGATGCGAATCGGTGGGTTCATCATGAGGGCTGACCGGACTTCATCACACCGATGATGAATGCATTGATGACTGGCACACCGTTGACCATCGAACAAGACTAGCGTGGCAAGAATCCGGGGTTTGTTGGTTATTCGAATATGTGAGGCAAACTTGTTCG
>JBFYOK010000147.1:0-4533 GCA_041303845.1 Microbacteriaceae bacterium
ACTCCGCACCTTGGTTCGCCCAGTCAAAGGCCGCGTCGACCGGGTCGCCATACGAGGTCTCGGTTCCGAGTTCACCTTGCGTGAGGCGAACGGCCTTCCCTTCGGCGACATCGACGGCGGGCAGGAGTTCGAGAATAGGTGCGCTCACCGATCAATTCTAGAGTCGCGCTTTAGCGTCGGCGTTTAGTGTCCTAGCTAGAGCGAGTTCACCCAGTTAGTGAGCAGACGGATGCCCGCCTCACCCGATTTCTCCGGGTGAAACTGAGTGGCGCTCAGGGGTCCGTTCTCCACGGCGGCCACGAATCGCTCACCGTACTCGCACCAGGTCACGGCTGGCACAGGGAACGGTGGAATCACGTCGAGTGTCCACTCGGTCGCCGCGTAGGAATGCACGAAGTAAAACCGCTCGTCGGCGACGCCCTGGAAGAGAACTGAATCGGCGGGGGCGTCGACCGTGTTCCAGCCCATGTGCGGGAGGATCGGGGCGTCGAGTCGACGGACTACGCCGGGCCATTCGCCCAAACCCTCTGTTTCAACGCCGTCGCTGCCCGGCGCACCAGCGAGCCCCTCGACTCCGGCCTCGAAGAGCACCTGCATGCCGACGCAAATGCCGAGTACCGGGCGACCCCCGGCGAGCCGCCGCTCGATGACCTCGCCACCGCCGTGCTCCCGTAGCGCATCCATCACTGCGGAAAACGCGCCAACACCGGGCACGAGCAAACCGTCTGCTTCGGCGCAGGCTTTCTTGTCGCGCGTGAGAATCGCATGTGCACCAGCGGCCTCGACGGCCTTGAGCGCTGAATGGATGTTGCCTGTTCCGTAGTCGAAGACGACGACGGTCTTCGTCACAGTGCTCCCTTGGTGCTCGGGATGCCCTGAACCTGATCGTCGAAGGCCTTGGCCTGGCGGAACGCCCGAGCGAATGCCTTGAACTCGGCTTCGGCGATGTGGTGTGGGTCGCGACCGGCAAGCACGTTGAGGTGAACGGTGAGTCCGGCGTTGAAGGTGATCGCCTCGAAGACGTGCCGAACCATTGACCCGGTGAAGTGTCCGCCGATGAGGTGGAACTCGAAACCGGCGGGCTCGCCTGCGTGAACAAGGAACGGACGACCCGAGATATCAACAACCGCCTGGGCGAGTGCCTCATCGAGTGGTACGAGTGCGTCACCAAACCGGGCGATGCCTGACTTGTCACCGAGTGCTTCGCGGATCGCCTGACCGAGCACGATTGCCGTGTCTTCGACCGTGTGGTGCACATCGATGTCGGTGTCACCCTTGGCCTGAATATTCAGGTCGGTGAGCGAGTGCTTGGCGAAAGCGGTGAGCATGTGGTCAAAGAATGGGACCGTCGTGTTGATGCTGCTCTTGCCCGAACCGTCGAGGTCGAGTGACAGCGTGACGGTCGATTCGCTCGTTGTTCGAGTGAGCGACGCCTGTCGGTTTCCCACGCGATTGTCCATGTTCCAAGCCTACCGGGGCGCTAGATGAGCAATCGCGTCGAGGAATTCGGTCGTCTCGGCTTCGGTGCCAGCGGTGACACGCAGGTGATTCGGGATGCCGACGTCACGGATGATGATGCCCTGCGCGAGCAACTTCTCGAACACCGAGTGTGGGTCGTCAACGTTGCCGAAGAGAACGAAGTTCGCCTCCGACGGATACGGAGTGAAGCCCATGGTGGCGAGTTCCCGCTCGAGCCGGTCACGTTGAGTGCGAATGTCGTCGACCATGGCGAGCATCGTCGACGTGTGGGCAAGAGCGCCTTCGGCTGCCGCTTGCGTCAGTGCAGACAGGTGGTACGGCAGACGCACGAGACGAAGAGCATCGACCACGGCCGGGTCAGCAGCCAGGTAGCCAACGCGGGCACCGGCGAATGCGAATGCCTTACTCATCGTGCGCGAGACCACCAGTCGCGGTCGACCGGGCAACAACGTCAGGGCCGACGGAGTTCCTTCGGGAGCAAACTCGGCGTAGGCCTCGTCGACAAAGACGATGCCGTCTGTTTCGTCATACGCGGCGGCGATTGTCTCGAGAGATACGGGCGTGCCGGTCGGGTTGTTCGGCGAGCAGAAGAAGATGAGGTCGGGTTTGTTCTCGGTGACAGCGCGGATTGCCGTTTCGGTGGAAATCGCGAATGCTGCGTCGCGGGCTGCGGTAATCCACGCGGTGCCCGTTCCGGATGCAAGGAGCGGGTACATCGAATAGGTGGGAGGGAATCCGAGCACCGAACGTCCGGGTCCTCCGAAAGCCTGCAGGACGTGCTGGATGACCTCATTCGAGCCGTTCGCCGCCCAGATGTTCTCCGCGCTCAAGCCGTGCCCGAGGTACTCGGCCAAAGCCGTACGCAGGGCGGTGAACTCGCGGTCGGGGTAGCGGTTGATCGTTGCCAACGCATCGCTCACCCGGTTCAGGATGTCTGCGACCACTAAGTCGGGCACAGGATGGGTGTTCTCGTTGACGTTGAGTTCCACGCGCACGTGCGCTTGAGGTGCTCCGTACGGCGTGCGACCGCGAAGGTCATCGCGGATCGGCAGGTCGTCGAGGCTGGTCACCCAGTCAGTCTAAAAGCTGACCCGGTGGGGACTAAACGTGCTGGTTACTAACCGGTCGCGAGCCCGCTGGACTAGTAGCCCGCGGGGAGCGCGATGCGCTGACCGGGCTGCAGGTCGCTGTTCAGCTGGTTCAACGACACGATGTCGGCGATGACGTCACGTGGGTCCTTGGTCGGTGCAATCTGCTGTGCCAAGCTCCACAGCGTCTCGCCGGATTCGATTGTGATCCAGACGAGGGACGAGTCAGTGGCGGTGGCGCCATCGGTGGCTGCTGCCTGGCCCGTACTCACGACCGCGAAGAAGGCGGCGAGTGCAAGAGGGACGGCAATCACGAGCGTGATGAGACGTCGACCGCGACGAGTCAGAACAAGGCGCGTGCGGTGAGCCGAGACCGCGGTGCCGGCAATCTGCGTGCGGGCAACCTGCGGGCGGACCGACTGGGGACGGAACGTGGGGTAGGCAACTGCGCTCATGATCGTGAACTCCTCTTCGTTGCGACTAACTTTTGTGTGACCCTCCGACATTGCTGTCGGTGTGGGATTGTGATTGGCCGCCGGTGTGGCGATTGCGTTCGGGGTATTGGTGAATCTTGTGTCGGGCACTCGGCCGGGAGTACCCGACACGAAGATTTGTTTCGAAGATATCTTCGAATGTGTAACCATGTCAAGTCGATTTCGACGAAATTCTCGAATTTCTGATGACACAGTCGAATATGTGTTTGATTCTTGGGCTTTTTTCGAATACTCTTTCGACATGTCAACGAGTGAATCAGCCACCACCGACAACGGTCGTGGCACACAGAAACTGAGTGCCAAGCAAGCAGAAATGCTGACGGCGATCATCGCGTTCATCGACGAAAGCGGATACGCGCCGACGATGCAACAGGTCGGCGCTGCTGTCGGCCTCTCATCGCTGAGTAGCGTTTCGCACCAGTTCAATCAGCTCGAGATCTTTGGGTACATCAAGCGCGACCCCAAACTCGCGCGCACCATCGAAGTGGTGCTGAACCCAGACGGCAGTGAGTTCGTTGGTGGCGCATCCACGCCCTCACCGTCACGCGTCGACCTCGGACAAGAGGTGACGATGGTGCCACTCGTCGGTCGCATCGCCGCCGGTGTGCCCATCACAGCCGAGCAGAACATCGACGACACCATGGCGTTGCCCCAACAGCTAGTCGGCAAGGGCGACCTGTTCATGCTCGAGGTGCACGGCGACTCGATGATTGAGGCCGCCATCTGCGACGGAGACTTCGTCGTCGTGCGCGCACAGAAGACGGCAGAGAACGGTGACATCGTGTCGGCCATGCTCGACGGCGAAGCGACCGTCAAAGTCTTCAAGCAGCGGGATGGCCACACCTGGCTCCTCCCCCGCAACTCGGCATACGAGCCGATCCTGGGCGACCACGCTGAGATTCAGGGCAAGGTTGTTGCGGTCTTGCGGTCCGTCCGCTGAGCTAAACCTGAGAGTTTTCTTAGAACTGTAGGGTTTTGGGTCATCTCGACTGGACGCACTCGCACTCGCGAATTAGCCTCTTGGTGTTGGTCCTCTTCAGCCAACAAAACCCTTCATAAAGCAAGTGCCCCGGGACTGAACACAGTCTCGGGGCACTTTTCTTTTGGGGTCATTTTTTTGTGAGCCGCCCCCGCCGTCTAGTCGATGGCGCCCAGCCGGCGTAGCACGTCGAGCACCGGCTCGTGTTGGTTGAAAGCGTAGAGATGCACACCGGGTGCACCGCCGGCAACGACCGCACGTGCCAGGTCGGTGGCGAGAGCGATTCCGACTTCGTATTGGGCACGTGGGTCAGCCGAATCTTGTAGAGCCGCCTCGAGTGCGGTCGGCATGGGCTCGTCGGTGATGTCGACGATGCGGTGCAACCTGGCCAAACTTGTGACGGGCATGATGCCGGGGATCACCGGGAATATGACGCCCGCAGCGCGCGCATCCACCATGAACGACAGGTAATCATCGGCGTCAAAGAACAGCT
>JBFYOK010000148.1:0-4997 GCA_041303845.1 Microbacteriaceae bacterium
GAACGTCGTAGGCGCGAAGATCGAGCCAACCGAGATACGTGGCCTCGGGCACGAGGAACTTTGCTTCCGGCATGAGCGTTGCAACCTGCTCGGCAAAGAAACGTCGGTTCGAGTCGAGACCGGCGAGCACCGCATCCAGCCATTGACCACCACCGCGATACGCGGCCGTGTGTGCGATCACACCGAGATGGCTCGTCCACGCGACGTTGTTCGCCTTCATGCGCGTCATCGTTTCTTTTTGGTTTGACCCGGCGATGACAAGCGCAGCCTTGATGCCTGCGAGATTGAACGCTTTGGATGCGCTGGTCAGTGCGAACGCGTCCTCGGCTCCGTCGAGCGTAAGAATCGGCGTGAATGTGTGGCCTGGCATCTGCAGAGACGCGTGAATTTCATCACTGACAATGCGCACGCCAAAGCGGTTGGCTAGCTCCACGGCCAATTGAAGTTCGTCGCGTGTGTGCGAGACGCCCGTTGGGTTGTGCGGGTTCGACAATAGGAACACACCCCCCTTGCCGAGGGTCTTGACCTGGCCGAAGGCCTCCTCGAGGGAGGCCATATCAAGCCGCCCGGCGTCGTTCAGCTGAGCAAAAATCTGGGGACGACCGAGGCGCTTAACGTGCTGGTCGAACGGTCCATACACAGGCGGCGTGGTGACCACCGGGGCGCCCGGTTCGCTCAACGTGTTGATGAGGTCGTCGACACCCGACATGACGTCGGTGATGGCATAGCTGAACGACGGGTCGAGGTTCCAGCCAAACCGTTCCGCAGCAAAGTCAGCATGCGCTTCGCCATAAGGATTGTTTGCCGGATAACCCGTGTCGCCCTCACGCATGGCTCGCTCAACCGCCTCGATGACGCACTCGGCGAGTGGAACATCCATTTCGGCGACCCAGAGCGGCAAGACATCTGGCTCGAAGAAACGCCACTTCGCACTCGTGCGAGTGCGCAATTGCTCGAGCGTGAGTGACTCGAAGGGGCTCGACACGGCGCTGGTCATGGTTGAAGTCTTTCTCTGGTCCAGGTTCCATCAGGTTGGCGTGTGAAAAACAGTCGGTCGTGAAATCTCATCGAGCGTCCCTGCCAGAACTCAATCGTGGCCGGAATCAAGCGAAATCCGCCCCAGTTTTCTGGTCGAGGGATGTGCGTGCCTTCGGGAAACTGGGATTCGAGGTCTCGCATGCGCACCTCAAGAACATCTCGCGACTCGACGGGTTGCGATTGGTCACTCGCGATGGCTGCCAACCGCGCACCGTGCGGGCGACGGTCGAAGTAGCTGTCCGACAGTGGCGGTTCAGTTGGTTCGACGACACCGGTGATGATCACCTGGCGCTTGATCGCGTACCAAGGAAAGAGCACGCTGGCCTGAGGGTTCGCCAGCAAAGCGCGACCTTTGCGCGACGCATAGTTGGTCACGAACTCGAGAGCTCCGTTGGGGTGAGCGCCGGTGTCGCCGGTGTCGCCGGAGTTGCCAGTATCGAGGCCTTTGAGCAAGACCGTGCGATTCGACGGCCTTCCATCTGGATTGATTGTGCTCAAGACCATCGCGTTGGGCTCGAAGATGTCTGCTGCCTCGGCCTCGCGAATCCACTGTTCAAAGTGAGCGAGTGGGTTCCCCGTGATGTCACTTTCAACGAGCCCGTCGTGACCGTAGTCGGTGTGGCGGGCCAGCGATTCCGGAGTATCCGACGACATCGATGACTAACCGATTGCCACGATGAGTTGGCAGACGAACAGAACAATAGCCACCGGAAGCATCACCGCGCGCTCCTTACGACTTCGCGTAATCGCATTCAGCACCACACCGACGGCCGCAAAAGCGACCATGACCCACAGCACGAACGGCAAAATCGGCGCGATGACCGCGCTGTAAATGAATCCCGCCTTGCTCAACAACATCAGCGACAGCAAGACGTAGAGCACGACGTTGACGCCACTGCCCGCGCGACGATTCGGGGCCAGCGTTTTCTGCTGACCGCCCCAGGCGAATTCGCCCCACGGCGCACCGAGCAGGAGCGCGATTTGGAATATCGCCAGAAGAGCAAAAAGGGAGACAGCGACGACCGCCGCAATTTGCACCGTGGTCACGAGTCGCTCCGCTCATTGTCGAGAAATAATCGAATGCACTCCACAGCGAGCGCGTGATCGTCCTCTTGCGGGAGCCCGCTAATCACGAGCACGCCAACGAACTGCGGATCGGCGTCACCAGCTGCGCGAACGTGCAACGGGAATCCACCACCGTGTCCGGCATAAAGAGTGGTGTCGAGCTCAGCATCCGGTGACTCACCACGCGCTTCGAATCGACGACCGACGAGAAACGAGCTCTCGCGAAACTCACGCACGGTGCGCACTTTGCGATTGATCCACGAATCGTTTTCGTCTGTCGAGCCTGGAAGCCCCGCCTGAAAAGCGCGCTGCCCGTTGAAGTCGATGGCAACCGCGATGGGAAGTTCGCGCATTCGAGCGATGCCCACAACCAAGCTGCCGAGGTCCCACACGGCGTCATGGTCAAGTTCTCCGAAAACGAGTTCTCGTTCCTGCTCCTCGATCACGGGAATGATGTCTTCGGGGTTCCACCTCAGGTTCATTTCTTTACTTTCAATTCGCCGCGGATGAGTTTGTGTTGAGCAGCCTGTGCTGTCGGCCGAACAATCATGTGGTCCACGTTCACGTGATGAGGCAGGGCAAGAAGATGTTCGATTGCCTCAGCAATATCTTCGGCCAGAAGCGGGTCGGGAACATCCGCGTATAACGCCTCGACCTTCGACTCGTCGCCACCAAAGCGAGTCAGGGCGAATTCGTCGGTCTTCACCATTCCCGGGGCGACCTCCATCACCCGAATGGGCTCACCGGCAAGTTCCAGTCGCAATGCGAGCATGAGCGCGTGCAAGGCGAACTTGGCCGCGTTGTAACCGCCGCCGCCCTCGTAACTGACGAGACCGGCGGTCGATCCGGTGGCGACGATGGATGCACCTCCATCTCGTTCGGCAGCCAGCCGCAGTGACGGCAACAGGGCCGCCGTGACTCGCTTCGTAGCCAACACGTTCACCTCAAACATGCGCATCCAGTCGTCGGCGTCGCTCTCTTCCACCGTTGCTGCTCCACCAAATGCGCCGCCGGCGTTGTTGACCAACGCGTCAGCGGGTCCGTGGGATTCGACCGCTAAGCGGAGAGCGTCGACGCCTGCTGCGGTGGTGAGGTCTGCTGCAACAGGAATGCATCCCGTCTCTGCGGCGAGCTCGCCAAGTTTGTCTGCGCGTCGGGCCGCGGCGATGACTGTCCATCCGTTCGAAGTCAGGCGGCGAACAGTGGCTGCTCCAATCCCGGAGCTCGCTCCAGTGACGACGGCGACACGCGAGTTCATGCCTTCACGATAGCCTCAAAGGTGGTGACACACGGGATGACTACTCAGAGGCAGCGCACAATTGCATCGCTCGCGCGCATCCACCCCTATGTCAAGGGCTCGTACACTCGTCTATTTCTCGGCATTGTCGGTGCAATCTTCGGCGCCCTCGTCACGATGTCGATACCCGTGGTGTTGTCGTGGATTGTGGATGTTCCACTCGCGACCGGCGACCCGCAACAAGTTGTTTGGGCAGTCGGGCTGATTGCCGCACTCGGTGTTCTCGAAGCTGGCCTCGTGGCACTGCGCCGCTGGCTTGTTTTGAAGCCGGGCACCCACGTGGATGGCGCCATGCGCTCCGCGATTCACAACCACCTTCAGCGTCTGCCCGTCGCATTCCATGACAAATGGCAAAGTGGGCAACTGCTCTCGCGCGCAATGAGCGACGTGAGCACCGTTCGACGTTGGCTCTCGTTCGGCTTCGTCATGCTCACGGTCAATGTGATCACCATCGTTATTGGCTTCACGATGCTGTTCGTGTGGAACCCGATTCTTGGGGCCGTCTTCACGCTCCTCTCTCTTCCGATGTTCTACTTCGGCGTGCGATACCAATTCAGTTATCGTCGCCTCTCGCGCGCGAGCCAGGACCAAGCGGGCGACGTCGCCACCTCGGTTGAAGAATCGGTGCACGGAATCCGCGTGCTCAAGGCGTTCGGTCGCAGTGCCTTCGCTGTCGACGGATTCACCGAGCACGCGAGCCGTCTTCGCGAAACCGAGGTTGTTAAGGGTCGCGCTAACGGGAACCTTGCCTTGAGCCTTGCGGTCTCGCAATCCGTCGCCTATGGCGCCTCCTTGTTCGTCGGCATCTACCTTGCCTCCACCGATGCCATCTCAGTGGGCACGATGTTCGCGTTCTTCACGACCGTTGCCGTATTGCGCTGGCCCATCGATTCCATCGGATTCTTGATGCAACTCACCATCGACGCACGAAGTGCGCTCGACCGCTTTTTCGATGTGATGAGTGAACCCGTCGTTGTAAACGAAGCCGAATATCCGGTGAGCCTGCCCGCAAAATCCGGTGCGCTCACATTCGAAAACGTTCACTTTCAATTTGCCGACGCTGGATCGACCCGCGGGACAAACACTCCTGACCTCCTGCGCGGAGTCAATCTCGAGGTTCGCCCCGGCGAGACCATGGCGATTGTGGGCCTCACGGGTTCGGGCAAGACCACCCTGACCGCGCTGACCACGCGGCTCTATGACGTCACGAGCGGGCGCATCCTGATCGACGGCATCGACATTCGGGATGTGCGCCTGGCCGAACTTCGTGAACGCGTGTCGATGGCATTTGAAGACGCGACGCTCTTCTCCGTATCGGTGCGTGAGAACGTGCTGCTCGGTCGACCCGACCTACTCGACCCCGTGGATGAGGTTTCGCGCGGTCGAGCTGAGACGCTGCTCGCCCAGGCGCTCGACATCGCCCAAGCTGACTTTGTCTACTCGTTGCCGTCGGGTCTCGACACCAAAATCGGCGAGGAAGGCTTGAGCCTCTCCGGTGGTCAACGTCAACGCCTCGCGCTGGCGCGCGCGATTGTCACCCAACCCGCGGTTCTCGTGCTCGATGACCCGCTTTCCGCCCTCGACGTGACCACGGAAG
>JBFYOK010000149.1:0-8616 GCA_041303845.1 Microbacteriaceae bacterium
CTAGAAGAGTCCGGGGATCACCTCCTCGTCTGTTCCTGAGAAGGCTGATTCGTGCTTGGACAGGTAGTCATCCCACGCGGCTGCATCCCAAATCTCGACGCGGTTTCCTGCGCCGATGACAGCGAGATCGTGCCCCAGTCCGGCGTACTGACGAAGGTTCGTCGGAATAGTGATGCGGTTCTGCTTGTCGGGCGTTTCCGAGCTCGCGCCGGAAAGAAAGACTCGAAGAAAGTCGCGGGCAACTTTGCTGGTCACTGGTGCCTGGCGAATCTTTTCGTGCAAGTTCTCGAATTCGCGAGCGGTGAAAACGTAGAGGCAATGTTCTTGCCCGCGGGTAACGACGATGCCCGAGGCGAGTTCCTCGCGAAATTTCGCCGGCAGGATGACGCGCCCCTTGTCGTCGAGTTTGGGTGCGTGGGCTCCGAGGAACATTTCTGACGCACCTCCCCTCTATCCGGCCGGTCAAGTGGTGCATCTCCACTTTACTCCACTTTGCACCACAAATGTGCAATTTTTCGCATCTTTTTCGAATCTGGTCTAAAAATCTCAGTATTTTGTTGGCAATTCTCTGTGGAGGAAAATGGATGGTCTTGGACGATTTTGGGCACAAAAAAACGCCGCCCCACAGGGCGGCGGCGTTTCTGCTTAGATCTGCTACTCGGTTCGCCGGTCTTGGCGGTCATCCCACTGCTGCTCCATGCGCTGCATGAAGCCAGTTCGGCGAACGGGTTGCGGCTTTGATGCGCTCACTGTCGTTGAAGGGCGACTGGCGATCATGACGCCCACGAAAGAGAGCACGAATCCGGCAACTCCGACCACGACGGCCTGTGACATGACGCCGACAATCATCACGGCGACACCAACCACGGCGACAATCGCACCCAGGGTGACAAAGCGATAGTTCGGACGAAGACGGGCACCTCGAGCAGAAACAACATCAGCGTCTCCCCCGTAAAGGTTGCGCTCCATTTCGTCGAGCAGGCGTTGCTCGTGTTCTGACAACGGCACGGTCGCCTCCTTAAGGTTTCTTGGTATTTTCAGACGTCCAATAAGGAGTCTAACCCCGCTTCTCATGTATAGGCTAGGCGAATGGTTGAACGGGACGAATGGGTAGGTCGAGTCAACGACCGCATCCAGGATTATCTCCTCGAACGTGCAAACGAGATGGGGCCGCTCGGACCCGACGTCACAAGTTTTGACACGTTCGCGCGCCAGTTCCTCAACGGTGGAAAGCGTTTCCGTGCCCTGTGCGCGATTCTCGGTTATCGCATTCACGGTGCACCAATCACGAACGACGTGATTGACCTTGCGTCGGCTCTCGAAATCTTCCACGCAGCTGCTCTCGTTCACGACGACATCATGGACAACTCTGATACTCGTCGCGGTCAGCCCGCTGCTCACCGAGCGTTTGAATCGGTTCACACAGAATCAGCGTGGGCGGGCGACGGTCTGTCTTTCGGCGTCAACTCTGCATTGCTTTTTGGAGACCTACTGCTGGCCTACAGTGACGAGCTGGTCAACTCCGCCGTGAACGACGCTGACCGTGACACGCGCCTTCGAACGCGTGCAGAGTTTGATCGCATGCGTCGCGAAGTGACCATGGGCCAATACCTCGACATCGTTGAAGAGCGCGCCTGGCCCCACGTCGAACCGCATGAGGCACTCGATCGTTCCGGCCGAGTCGTCGTCTATAAGTCCGCGAAGTATTCGATTGAGGCCCCGTTGGTCATCGGAGCGTTGCTCAGCGGAGCGAGCGAACGCGACGTCGACTCGTTGCGCGCCTTCGGCTTGCCGCTCGGTTTTGCATTTCAGCTTCGGGATGACCTTCTCGGCGTTTTCGGTGACCCAGCCGTCACGGGCAAGCCCGCGGGAGATGACATTCGCGAAGGAAAGCGCACCGTACTTATTGCACTCGCGATGTCCCGTGTAGGCGCCTCGGAACAACGTTTGCTCAATGAGCTGCTCGGCGACCGCAACCTCAGTTCGGAACAAGTTCGCGTGGTTCAGAACACACTCGAAAGTTGCGGCGCGCGCGAAGAGGTTGAATCACTCATCTCGGACTACGTTGCACAGGCTCACGCAGCTATCGACTCCAGCGGATTCATGGACACCACAAGCGAGGCTCTATCCGAACTCGTAGCCGGGGTTACGAATCGAGTCGCCTAGCCCAACGTCATTGCAACTCGGCGGACTTCAGACTTTCGCCCCGCGCGCAGCGCGTCAATGGGTTTGGCCGAGAGAGTTTCGTCGACATCAACGAGCCAGCGAACAATCTCTTCGTCAGTGAAACGCAAGTCACACAGCACCGTGACCGTGCCATGTATCTCAGACACAATCTCTCGCTCTCGGATGAAGCTTGACGGCACGACCAGCACGCCTTCCCTGCGAACGGCGACGAGGTGCTTGTCCTCAATCAACCGACGAACCTGACTCTGAGAAATTCCCAACGCGTCAACGAGGTCAGGAACGGTCAACCACTCCACGTCATCAAAAACATCATGTGCCACAGTTGACGAGTTTGCCATGTGAATCGGGTGGCGCAAAACGCCGTGAAGAATGCCGGGAAGTCGCCATCGCACTCGCAATACTCGAGACACATGTTGAGTACGGAAGGCGGTGGCGTGATTGGGTGAGCCACACTTTCGATCGACGCACACTGCGACTCAACCGATTATTCGAGACTCGTCTCGGAGACAGACTGGACTGATTGGCTTCATCCGAAAAGCCCGAGCCAAGACGTCAATTGCCGTCACAGCCGCGATTGGTCTTGTCTTTGGTGCCGTGTCCACACACGTGCCGGCACAAGCGGATGAACCGCGTGACTCTCCGCAGCCAGGGTTCGGTGGCTCTCGGCCTGTGTCCAGCCCGAATCCAGCCAAACCTGGCGAGATCCGTCCTCGCACACACACCGTCGAGTCGGGCGATACGTTGTCCACAATTGCCGGGCGATACGGAATTTCAACAGCAGGATTGCTCACGGCGAACGGACTGAGCTGGAAGACCATGATCTT
Source organism: Microbacteriaceae bacterium (assembly GCA_041303845.1). Lineage (GTDB taxonomy): Bacteria > Actinomycetota > Actinomycetes > Actinomycetales > Microbacteriaceae > RFQD01. Next base: position 3,012 of record JBFYOK010000149.1, read on the forward strand.
CGCGGGTCAGGTGTTGCACATCCCCCAGTTCTCATCCGACCCCTACGACCGCAGCGAGCCCGAGTTGCTTTCGCGCTACCGCGTTGCTGCAGGCGACTCGCTGGCGAGTATCGCCAGCTTCTACGGCGTGCAACCGCTCGCGCTGATGACAGCTAACGGGCTAGGACCTCAAAGTCGATTGGTCGTAGGGCAAAAGCTCGTCATCCCCAATGCTGAAATCATGGGCGACATTCCCGCGCCCGATTCGAACTAGCGCGCGACACAAACTCGAGAAAAACACACGCATGCGCGCGTGTTTCGCTCCCGCTCGCACACATCCACGTTGCCTAAACTCAAACCTGTGAATGCCTCAACTGGTGACGTCCTGATTGGGCGGCTTGTTGACGGTCGTTATCAGGTCAATCAACGCATCGCACGCGGCGGCATGGCGACGGTTTATCTCGCGACGGACCTGCGTCTTGAGCGCCGGGTTGCAGTCAAGGTCATGCACAGCCACTTGGCGGACGATTCCGCGTTCACAACTCGATTCATCCAAGAGGCTCGCTCTGCAGCTCGACTCGCGCACCCCAACGTGGTGAGCGTCTTCGACCAAGGCCAAGACAGCGACATGGCCTACTTGATCATGGAGTACTTGCCCGGAATTACCTTGCGGGACCTGCTAAAGGATTACGGAAAACTCACGGCGGAACAAACCGTCGACATCATGGACTCGGTCCTCAAGGGACTCACCGCAGCACACGAATCTGGCATCATCCACCGCGACCTCAAGCCAGAAAACGTGTTGCTGGCTGACGACGGTCGTATCAAGATTGGTGACTTCGGACTCGCCCGTGCCACGACGGCGAACACTGCGTCGGGGCAAGCACTGCTGGGCACCATTGCCTACCTCAGCCCGGAACTCCTGACGCGCGGTACGGCAGATGCCCGCAGCGACATCTACGCCCTCGGCATCATGATGTACGAGATGCTCACCGGGGAGCAACCGTTCAAGGGCGACCAGCCGATGCAGGTTGCATACCAGCACGCCCACAACGATGTTCCTCGCCCGTCAGTCTTGAACCCCAACGTGCCCGCCGAGTTGGACGACCTCGTGTTGTGGGCGACGCAGCGCACACCGGCCGATCGCCCGGCAAGTGCATCCGTCTTCTTGGATGCCCTCATCAACGCCGAGCACGCGCTCAAGCGTCCGACCGAGGCAACCGGCCTGACCACTCAGCAAACCATCGTGATGCCGGCCGGTGATTCGCAAGCCACCGGCGCGACGCGAGTGCTCACCGGTTCCGTGCGACAGGTCGGGACTGACACGGATGCCGTAACTCGACTTCACGCGAGTGCGGAGACCCGCAAGAAGCGAGGCATGTGGCTGATCATCGCCACCATCGCTGTCGCCGTCTTGGGCGGCGGACTCGCGTGGTTCTTTACCGCGGGCCCAGGCGCTCTAGAAACGGTTCCGGCCGTTGCTGGCATGAATCCTGCCGAAGCGAAGTCAACGATGGAAGATGCGGGGTTCGAGGTAGAGACCGGACAAGCCAACTCCACGACGGTTCCTTTTGGATTAATCGCCGGGACGGATCCCGGCGAAGGCAGTCTCGTTCAGCGCGGGTCAACAATCACATTGCTCGTATCCATCGGCCCGAAGATGCTCTCGGTGCCGACGCTCATCGGCATACCCGAGGCGGAAGCAAAGACGCTCACGACAACGGCCGGATTCAAGGTCGGGACTTCATCAAATCTCTTCTCGTCTGAGGTTGCCAAGGGAATTGTTATCCGTGCCGTGGGTGCAGATGGTGCCGAACTCGGCGCAACGTTTGCCGAAGGTGCCACCGTCACACTGGTCGTGTCCGCGGGGCCTGTGCCGGATGTTGCCGGCAAGACGGTTGACGAAGCCACAACGATTCTGCGCGGTGCGGGTTTGACCTTGGGCGCAAACAACGAGGAATTCAGCGACTCAGTCGGCAAGGGCCTCATCATCTCACTCGTGGTTCCAACCGCTGGACTGAAACCCGGAGACGTGGTTGACGTCGTCGTGTCCAAGGGCCCCGACGTGGTCGACATCCCGAATTTGGTCGGGTGGACCATTGCCGATGCGCTCGCGAAACTTTCCGAACTCGGAATGTCTGGCTCGACGAACACGCCCGATGAATACCGTGATCAGTTGCTCGTGAAGTCCCAGTCCGCCATTGGACTGACCAAACGGGGCTCAACGGTCATGGTCTACAACCCGTAAGCGAAAGCAACTTCCTAAGCGAAACGCATTGGCTAGCGGCGCTTGAGTTCTTCGGCGACGAGAAACGCGAGCTCGAGCGACTGACTGTGGTTCAGTCGAGGGTCGCACAATGACTCGTAGCGAGTCGCCAGTGTCTCTTCGTCAATCAACTCTGAACCGCCTAGGCATTCCGTTACGTCGTCTCCAGTGAGCTCAACGTGCATGCCTCCGGGGTACGTGCCGACGGATCGGTGCGCTTCGAAGAAGCCCTGAACCTCATCAAGTACGTCATCAAATCGACGCGTCTTGTATCCATTCGGAGTGGTCATTCCGTTGCCATGCATCGGGTCAGTAATCCAGAGCGGGTTGGCATCGCTACCCTTGACAACTTCGAGCAGCGCAGGAAGCGCATCCCGAATCTTGCCGGCACCCATTCTCGTGATGAACGTCAGGCGTCCGGGTTCGCGATTCGGGTCGAGCTTGTCAATGAGGTGAAGAACGTCATCTGTTGACGTTGTCGGACCAAGCTTGACGCCGATGGGGTTGCGCACGCGGGATAAGAAATCTACGTGTGCACCATCAAGCTCGCGCGTGCGCTCACCAATCCAGACGAAGTGTGCGGAGGTGTTGTACGGGGTTCCGGTACGCGAGTCAATCCGCGTCATTGGTCGCTCGTAGTCCATGAGCAAAGCTTCGTGGCTGACAAAGAACTCGGTGCGTTTGAGTGCTTCGAAGTCAGCACCACACGCCGTCATGAAGTTGATTGCGCGGTCGATTTCGCGGGCCAGCTGTTCGTACCGCGCGTTCGCTGGGTTTGAGGTGAAGCCCTTGTTCCAGTTGTGCACTTCGCGGAGGTCGGCAAACCCGCCCTGAGTGAACGCTCGAATGAGATTCAACGTGGACGCACTGGTGTGGTATCCCTGAACCATGCGAGCAGGGTCGGGCATGCGCGATTCCGGGGTGAACTCGTAACCGTTCACAATGTCGCCGCGGTACGCCGGCAAGGTGACGTCGCCGCGAGTTTCGGTATCGCTTGAACGCGGCTTGGCAAACTGTCCGGCCATGCGCCCCATCTTGATGACGGGAAGCTCCGCCGCGTAGGTCAAGACCACGGCCATCTGCAGCAGGGTCTTGACTCGGTTGCGAATCTGGTCTGCGGTGGCTCCCGCAAACGTCTCGGCACAGTCACCGCCCTGGAGCAGGAAAGCCTTGCCACTCGCTGCGACAGCCAATCTGTCTCGCAGCGTGTCGACCTCACCGGCGAACACGAGAGGAGGCAGCGATGAAATCTTCAAGGACGCTTCTGCGACAGCAGAAGCATTGGTCCACGGTGGCTGCTGCTTGATGGGGAGCTCGCGCCAGTGGTCGAGGCCGTTGATAACGTCCTGCGAGGCGGCGATTACTGCTTCATTCGTCAATGACAATGTGCCACTGCTCCTGTTCGGCTTAAGGAATTCCCCGCATGTCGCATGGGCATTTTGCGGGAGTTCTAAGCCTACCCAGAAAGCGCGGCGCGCCTTTCCTTCACGCTGCTGGCATACACGTCAACGTAGTTTTGTCCGCTCAACCCGAGAAGCTCGTACATGATTTCGTCGGTGACGGCTCGCAGAATGAAGCGATCACCCTCGAGCCCGTAAAACCTGCTGAAGTCGAGAGGTTCGCCAAAGACAACACCGATGCGACGGATGCTCGGCAAACGCTTCCCGATGGGCATGGCTTTTTCGGTATCGATCATCGCGACCGGGATTACCGGGACGCGTGCTTCGAGAATCATGCGGGCAACGCCGGTGCGACCGCGGTACATCTGTCCGTCTGGGCTGCGCGTTCCTTCGGGATAAATGCCGAGCACTTTGCCATCAGCGAGCACACGGAGTCCTGTGTTCAACGAGGCCTCCGAAGCCTTTCCACCGGAACGGTCAATGGGGAGTTGACCTGTACCGATGAAGAACATCTTGGTCAGCCAACCCTTGAGACCCTTGCCCGTGAAGTACTCGCTCTTGGCCAGAAAGACCATCGGGCGCTCGATGACGAGCGGCAAGAAAATCGAATCGATGAACGAAAGATGATTCGACGCGAGAATAACCGGCCCTTCGGCAGGAATCTTGCCGGCGCCCGTAACCCACGGGCGGAAGATTCCCTTAACGAGAGGTCCGACGACAATGTTCTTCATCATCCAATAGAACATGTGAGCCTCCCTGGGTCGAGCACTTAGTCTAGGCGAGAACGCTCTCGCGCCAAGTCTGCGGCGCCAACGATTCCCGCGTCATTCACGAGTTCGGCAATTGCGAAAACGGGCTCAGGATGGAAACCACGGGCCGACATTTCATCGACGAAGGCCTGCCGCAATGGTTCGAGCAAAGCTTCGCCTGCGTCGGCCACTCCCCCGCCGATGATGAAGATCTGGGGGTCGAGAACGGCCGCGATGGATGCGCAACCTCGCCCCAGCCGGTGAGCAACATCATTGAGCGCCGCTCGAGCATCCGGGTCGCCCTGCTCGAGCAGCTCGCGAAGCGCACGCGCATCCATCGTGCCGTCGGTTTCGAGCGCGACACGCAAGGGGGCACCTGCGGACAACTCGCTGGCGCGATCACTGGCAAAGCGAAGCAGAGCGCGACCCGACGCATATTGCTCGAGGCAGCCACGGGCACCGCAACCACACAGCAGTCCATCGTCAACGATGCGAACGTGACCGAGCTCACCTGCGGCTCCGAACCCGCCACGCACCAGCCGGCCGTCGATGATGATCGCCCCGCCCACGCCGGTTCCCACGGTCAGCATGGTGACATGCGAGAAGTTTCTGCCCGCACCGAACTTGTATTCCGCCCAGCCGGCTGCGTTCGCGTCATTCTCGATGAAAACATTTGTGCCGATTCGTTGCTCAAGCTTTTCTCGCAACGGCTCAGCCCGCCAGGAGATATTGGGGGCGTAGTAGACGAGAGATCCCTCAGCATCAATGAATCCCGCCGCCGCGATGCCCACCCCAGATACGTTTCGTCCGTCGAGAAGTGACATTGCAATGTCGACGATTGCGTCTTCCATTTCGGCTGCACTTGAGGCAGGAGATGGGCGACGAATGATCTCGGACACGACGCCATCAACCGAGACAACACCGCCGGCGATTTTGGTGCCACCGATATCGATGCCGATTGCATACATCCACTACCCCAGCCCCGTTTGAGTAACTAGAGTGTAGTTGCCATCGAATAAAGGAGTCCGACGTGCAGAACATAGAAATGCCCCTGTTGGTTGCGCACGACCCAAGTGCCAACGCAACTTCAATTCTTCTCGAGCGAGTGACCAAGACTCCCGATCACGAACTTTTCTCCCTGCCCGACGGTTCGGGTGGGTGGAAGAACATCACGGTTCAAGAGTTCTACGACCGCGTTATCGCACTTGCCA
>JBFYOK010000150.1:0-27331 GCA_041303845.1 Microbacteriaceae bacterium
GGGCTCAACCTTGTCGTGCGGGCCGCCCCGAGAAGCGCGGAAGCGACTTTCGACGATCTTCGGCTGGACGTGGAGCGTCTGGTGACCAAGGCCGAGAAATGACGTCCAACCAGAGGAGTTCCGACTCGCTTCCGAGGCACACGCGGGTTCGTTACATCGCCCAGACTGCGTTGCTAGTCCCGAGGAATTGTGGCGTGGCGGTGTTGCGCACTTATCGAGCTGTCGTCTCGCCTCTCTACGGAGACGTCTGTCGCTACTACCCGAGTTGTTCGCATTATTCATTGCAGGCGGTGCAGGCGCACGGTCTGGTTAAGGGTTCGTGGCTCACGGCGCGTAGGCTGGTGCGGTGTCACCCGTGGGCACAGGGTGGAATCGATGACATTCCCCCAGGAACACGGGAGGACACCCACGTCACTACATGTGGCTTTGTGGTCCTGAATCGAAGGAATCAGAACAAACAGGAAAGGGCGTAGCTCTCCCTCATGGATATTTTTGGCATCATTCTTTGGCCGATCAAATGGCTTGTTGAATTGGTCTTGGTTGCTTTCCACTGGTTGTGGACGACTATTGGCATGGACACTAATGCCGGCGCCACCTGGGTTCTGGCTATTGTCGGCCTAGTCGTTGTCGTGCGCGCCGCCCTGATTCCCGTTTTTGTTCGCCAGATTCGGAGCCAGCGCAAGATGCTGGAAATCGCGCCTGAGCTCAAGAAAATCCAGGACAAGTACAAGGGCAAGCGAGACCAGTACTCACGAGAAAACATGTCTCGAGAGACGATGGCCCTGTACAGCAAGCACGGCACCAACCCGCTGAGCTCGTGTTTGCCGATCCTTCTGCAGATGCCGATTTTCTTCGCTTTGTTCTCTGTTTTGAACGAGGCCCAGAAGGGAAGCCCGGGTGTCGGCCCGCTCAACGCTCAGCTCGCCACATCATTTGCTGACGCAAACGTTTTTGGAGTGGCACCGCTGCACGCGAGCTTCCAAAGCGCTCTCGAAGAGAATCCAGTAAACGTCACGGTCATGATCATCGCGGCCGTGCTCGTCATCGTGATGACGGCATCGCAATTCATTACTCAACTGCAAATCATGTCGAAGAACATGTCGGAGGAAACTAAGGCCTCGCCCCAGTTCCGCCAGCAACGCATCCTGCTGTATATCCTTCCGCTCGTATTTGCCGTCTCGGGTTTTGCGTTCCCCCTCGGCGTCATGACGTACTGGCTCGTATCGAACATCTGGACGATGGGTCAGCAGTTTGTTGTCATTCGCAACATGCCGACACCGGGAAGCCAGGCAGCCAAAGCGCGCGAAGAGCGGTTGGCGCGCCGCGGCAAACTTGCCGGCCCTGACGTAACCCCCGAGCCCGAGCCCACCCAGGTTCAGCGCCAGCAGCCGATGAGCAAGGCCCGCGCAAAGAAGCAGACCGGAAAGAAGGGCCAGAAATGACCGACACCCCCAACGCAACAAACCTTTCGTCTCTTGAGCAGGAGGGCGAGGTAGCTGCCGACTACATCGAAGAGCTTCTCGACGTGTGCGACTTGGACGGCGATCTCGTCATCGACGCCCGGAACGGGCGGGCCTACGTCACCGTTACGTCAGCGCAGCAGGATGACCTGGCAGCTATTTCCTCCCCGGACGTCGTTGCGGCCCTTCAGGAACTGACGCGCATCGCAGTTCAGAACCAGACGGGCGAGTTCTCACGACTCATTCTCGACATCGGCGGTTCCCGCGAGGAACGGGCCCGAAACCTCGAGGCGCTTGTTGACGCAGCCATCGCTCGTCTTGAGGGCGGCGCAACAGCTGCTGCGTTGCCACACATGAGCTCCTACGAGCGCAAGCTCGTGCACGATATTGTCGCCGAGCGCGGGTACACCTCGGAATCACAAGGCGAGGGACGCGACCGCCACACGGTCATCACCGGTCGGGCATAAACGTTTCACGTGAAACATCGATGAACGAGGTAGAACTCGAACCCGAGTTCGCAGAGCGCGTGTTCGGGGAGCGGATTCAGCTCGCTCGAGCGTTCACGGCGAACTTAGCCGCGAGGGGCGAGGAACTCGGGCTCATCGGTCCGCTTGAGCTCGGCCGACTCTGGACACGGCACGTCGCCAACAGCGGACTTGTGGCACCGCTGCTTCACTCGGAGGCGCGAGTGGGTGACGTCGGGTCAGGAGCCGGACTACCGGGTCTTGTGCTGGCGCTTGCTCGCCCAGACGTGAGCATCACGCTTATTGAACCCATGGAGCGACGCGTCCAGTGGTTGGATTCTCAAGTTCACGAGCTCTCGCTGCAGAATGTCACGGTGATTCGCGCGCGGGCCGAGGACTGCGCAGGCATGGAACTTGACCAAGTGACGGCGCGCGCGGTCAGCGCGCTCAAGACCTTGATCCCGCTGTGCGTGCCTCTCGTGCGCTCTGGCGGAGAGCTTGTGTTGATGAAGGGTGCAGGCGCTCAGAACGAGCTTGCGGCCGCAGCCAAACAGGTCGCCAAGTTCCGGTTGCGCGAGGTGAGCGTCATCGAGCTGGGCGGCGGAGACCTCGGGGAGTCAACGTGGGTCGTTCGGGCTAAGGTGGATGAGTCCCCACGCTAGGAGCCCGTTTCACGTGAAACATTTTGACCCGGATTCGCCGACGTCCCCGGTCGGAGATACCCCGCTGGCATCTGAAGTACTTGACCTCACGCGCCGCCGCCGCATCCTCGACGCCCCGGCTCCTCCACTTCCTGGAGCAACCCGCGTCTTCACTGTGTCGAATCAAAAGGGTGGCGTGGGAAAAACGACGTCCGCAGTGAACTTGGCCGCGGCTTTCGCGCGCTTGGGCGCCCGAGTTCTCGTCATCGACCTCGATCCTCAGGGCAACGCTTCGACTGCCCTGTCGATTCCTCACTCGTACGATGTACCCGGCATATATGACGTGCTTGTGAATGACGTCCCGTTGTCGCAGGTCATTCAACGCTCGCCTGAGGCCGGCGAACTGTATTGCGTTCCATCCAATATTCATCTCGCGGGTGCAGAGATTGAACTTGTTGCCGATCCCGAGTCACGATTCCGACTGAAGGCTGCCGTGACGGAGTTTCTCGTGGGCTCCCCGGCGCCGTTCCACTACGTCTTTATCGATTGCCCACCGTCGCTTGGACTTCTGACCGTCAATGCCCTTGTTGCGGCGCGCGAGGTTTTCATCCCGATTCAGTGTGAGTACTACGCGCTCGAAGGCGTTACGCAACTCGAGGACACCATCAACCGCATTGGTGCTGCTTTGAACCCGGATCTACGCTTGTCCACCATCTTGCTGACCATGTTTGATGGGCGGACACGTCTTGCGCAGGACGTCGCCGAGAACGTGCGAACACACTTCCCACAACAGACTTTGGGGACCATCATCCCGCGCACAGTTCGCGTCTCCGAGGCCCCCAGTTTTGGGCAGACGATTCTCACCTATGACCCCCAGTCCATCGGGGCAGTCTCATATCTTGAAGCGGCTCACGAAATCGCGAACCGCCACGCAGCAATGACCGGGAGGTCCTAATGGCAACCAAACGAACGGGACTCGGTCGAGGAATTGGTGCATTGATTCCCGGCGCGCCAGAGACAACCAGCCGCACCGTTGACGCGCTGTTCTCTCCCGGGCAAGGCTCGTCGACTGGATCCGCGTCTTCGGGCGCCCAGGCCATTCAAGACGCTGAGCTCGTCGCGGTTCCGGGAGCTCGCCTGGCCTACCTGAAGCCCACGGAAATCGTGCCGAACCCGCAGCAGCCGCGCAAGGTATTCGACGAGCAGGATCTCGCCGAGCTTGTGCACAGCATCAAGGAAATCGGAATCCTGCAGCCGGTAGTGGTTCGACCGATGCCCGGCAAAAAGACTTACGAGCTCATCATGGGCGAGCGCCGACTTCGCGCCTCAAAGATTGCCGGGCTCGAGAGCATCCCCGCGATCATCAAGGAAACCGCGGACGACGACATGCTTCGCGACGCGCTTCTGGAAAACCTCCACCGAGCTCAGCTCAACCCACTCGAAGAGGCCTCGGCGTATCAGCAGTTGCTCGCCGACTTTGGGTGCACTCAAGAAGAACTCGCCGAACGTATCGGTCGTTCCCGCCCCCAGATCAGCAACACCCTCCGGCTTCTGAAGCTTCCCCCCGTTGTTCAGAAGCGAGTTGCGGCCGGCGTGCTGAGCGCGGGTCACGCTCGGGCAATCCTGTCTGTGGGGGAACCGACCGCCATGGCAAAGCTCGCCGACAAGATTGTCAACGAAGAACTCTCGGTTCGTGCGGCAGAAGCCCTAGCCGGCATGGCGCCAGAGAAGAAGACGACCGCGAAGAAGCCTCAGGCGGGAGGTCGCACGGCCATGCTCAACGACATCGCCGACCGCCTCGGAGACCGACTCAACACGAGAGTCAAAATCTCGCTCAGCTCGAAAAAAGGTCTAATAGGAATCGAATTCGCGAGCGTCCAAGACCTCAACCGCATCTTGGAAGAGCTCGGGGAAAAGGGCTTCGGTCAATAACCACGGTGGTTTATCGACGCGCTGCTCGACCGGCCAGGGACTCATAGAGTTGCCCCGCCTCAAGACCGGATGCCTCGATGGCCAGCGGCGCGCTTGACGTTTCGGTGAGGCCTGGCAAAGTATTCGCTTCGAGGAAATGGGCGGTACCAGACTCCTCAACGATGAGGTCGATCCGGCTCATGTAGTCGAGCCCCAACGCGACGTAGGCGGCCAGAGCCGCGGCTTCGGCTGACGCGAGGATTGCATCCGCCAACCGGGCGGGGGCGAAGAATGTCGTCTCACCCGCTGTGTAGCGTGCTTCGAAGCTGTAGGTCCCCGCGAGCGGCACAATCTCGACGAGGGGGAGCACCCGGGGCCCAGTTCCATCGTCAACGACAGTCGCTGAAACTTCGGTGCCGGCGATGAACTTTTCGATGATGGCGACGTCGTGATAGGTGAATGCATCAACCATCGCGCGAGGAAGACCCTCGGAATCGGAGACAATTGTGAGCCCCTGGGCAGACCCGCCCTGTGCGGGCTTGACCACCACGTGAGACCCCAGAGCGCGGGCGACCAACGCAAGAACGTTCGCGGCACCGAGTTCACGAAATGCTTCGCGAGTTACGGTGAGGGAGTCAGCCGTTGCAACACCACTGCGCGCCACGATTGTTTTCGCAACGGGTTTTGACCAAGCCAGTCGGGCTGCCGACGGGGAGGATCCGACGTATGCCATGCCGTGGGCCGCGAGCAATCCAAGCAATGCACCATCTTCGCCACTAGACCCGTGCAACGCCGGCCACACGACATCTGGCGAAAGAGAGTCGAGGCGAGAGAACAAGTCCGCGTCCGGATCGAGCAACGTCACCGTGTGGCCGCGTTCAGAAAGTGCATCCGCCACGCGCCGACCCGTTCGCAGAGAGATTTCTCGTTCGTGGGAAATGCCGCCGGAAAGAATGGCAACGTTCAAAGGCGTGGTCATCAGGTGGAGTCCGTTCTAACTGAGGTCTGGAGGTGGCGCGGTGACTGAACCACCGGAACCGTTGGGCGTGAGGCGGCCCGTTCCAGCGAATGTCTCGAGAAGATCACGTTCCCCGGCAACGACGGAAGCCAGGCGGCGGATGCCGAGGCGGATGGCATCGGGCGTTGGATAACAGAACGACAACCGCATGTTCTGCCGCCCTGACCCATCGGCGAAGAAGGCCGTGCCCGGTGTGTAGGCAACCAATTCGTTCACGGCGCGAGGGAGCATCGCCTTTGAGTCGAGGTTCTCGGGAAGTCCGACCCAGATGTAGAACCCGCCGTTAGGCACGTTCCACGTCAGGTCGGGCAAGTGCTCACCCAGAGCGTCGAGCATGGCATCCCGCCGTTCACGGTAGACACTTCGAAACTCATCTATCTGTGTTTTCCAGTCGGCCGCGGAAAGGTATTCCGAGATGACCAGTTGGCTGAAGGCGCTCGGACACAAAATGGCAGCCTCGGCGGCGAGAACCAGCTTTTCGCGAATTGCGTGAGGTGCGAGGGCCCAGCCAACTCGGAAGCCGGGGGCAAGGGTCTTGGAAAAGCTCCCGAGGTAGATGACCCCGTCAGGGCTCAGGGACCGCAACGCATCGGGTACCGGAGCATCAAAATGGAGCAAGCCGTAGGGGTTGTCTTCCAAGATGAGAACACCAGCCTCGGCACAGATCCGAACAATTTCGGGCCGCCGCTCGGCACTCATCGTCACCCCAGCGGGGTTGTGGAAATTCGGGATTGTGTAGAGAAACTTGATGGTGCGCCCCTCAGCCCGCACTCGTCGGATGCCCTCGGCCAGGGCCTCCGGCACCAGGCCATCCGCATCGGTTTCCAAGTGCACAACACTCGCCTGATACGAGCGGAACACCCCAATTGCCCCGACGTAACTCGGCGCCTCAGCAAGGATGACGTCACCGGGATCAATGAAGAGCTTGGTCACGAGGTCGAGGGCTTGCTGGCTGCCCGTGGTGACGACGACGTCATCCGCGCTGGCAGAGATACCCTCGAGCGCCATGACTTCAAGAATTTGCTCTCGCAGCACAGGCACGCCTTGACCGGAGCCGTACTGCAGGGCGGTGGGCCCGGATTCCCGCATGACGCGGTTGAGAGCATCCGACACCAAATCCTCTGGAAGAGCCCGCACAAAAGGCATTCCGCCTGCTAGCGAAACAACCTCGGGACGCGAGGCGACGGCAAAGAGAGCTCTAACCTCAGACGCGGTCAGTCCACTCGCACGCTCGGCATAGTGCTCAAACCAGGGGTCGAGGTTGATCGCCCCGCCGGGAGGAGTCACGCTTGCCATGTCCCAATCGTAGGGGTCATGCTCTAGCTCGAATAATCAAGCTAGACGAGGGATGCCTGCCGCGACTTAGGCGATGAACGCAGCGAGGTCGTGCTCGAGAGCGGGCTTAGGCTTCGCACCAACGATGGTCTTGACGGCCTCACCGTTTTGGAAGACGATCATCGCCGGGATGGACGTGATCTTGTAGGTCATTGCGGTCTGCGGGTTTTCATCGACGTTGAGCTTGACGATGTCGAGCTTCTCACCGTTTTCAGCAAGGATCTGGTCGAGAACCGGGCCAACCGCACGACACGGACCGCACCACTCGGCCCAGAAGTCGACGAGGATCGGCTTGTCGCTCTTGAGAACTTCGGCATCAAAACTTGCATCTGTAACACTGCGTGCTGCGGACATGAGTACTCCTTGGGGTCGGGTCTGGATTCGTTTTTGTTAGTGCTGAGCGTCAGATAACGCCGAAAGGTAGTGTTCGGCGTCCAGAGCGGCGACGGTGCCACTCCCTGCCGCGGTGATTGCTTGCCGGTAGGTGGGGTCGATCACGTCACCGGCGGCGAAGACACCGGGAAGGTTGGTGCGACTGGAGCGCCCCGCGACCGCAATTGTGCCCTCAGGGGTGAGATCAACTTGTCCGTGGATGAGGTGAGTTCGCGGATCATTACCAATCGCGATAAACAAGCCATCGAGGGGGAGTTCACGAGTCGCGCCAGAGACGGTATCCGTCAGCGTGACACCGGTCAGCGCATCCTCACCGGCAAGCGCCGACACGGCGCTGTTCCAGACGAACTCAATCTTCGGATTCGCCAGCGCACGGTCTTGCATGATCTTGGATGCGCGCAGACTGTCTTTTCGGTGAATCACGTAAACCTTGTCCGCGAACTTTGTGAGGAAGTTGGCTTCTTCCATAGCCGAGTCGCCGCCGCCCACGACAGCGATTGTCTTCTGTCGAAAAAAGAAACCGTCGCAGGTTGCACACCACGAGACACCGTGGCCGGAGAGACGATCTTCGTTTGCGATTCCCAGCTTGCGATAGGCCGATCCCGTGGCAAAAATGACGGCGGGCGTCTCGAAGTCACCGCTAGAGCCCGTCGAGATCTTCTTGATGTCAGATCGAAAATCCACGCTGGTGACATCGTCGAGCAAGACTTCAGTGCCGAACTTGACTGCCTGATCACGCATCTTGTCCATCAACTCAGGACCCATGATGCCCTCGGGAAAGCCGGGAAAGTTCTCCACTTCGGTCGTATTCATCAATTCGCCGCCGGCCTCGACGGAACTCGCAATGAGCAGAGGCGCAAAGTTTGCCCGCGCAGCGTAAATGGCAGCCGTGTAGCCAGCTGGGCCTGAGCCGATGATGATGAGTTGACGCACAGAATGCTCCTGAATGCGGGGCCGAGGCAGGAAAACGCGGCCAGTGGATGTAACGAAGTCTACTTGCCGACTATTCCGACCGACGCAGATTCGCCGGGAGGAGATCCCGCAATTCGGGAGTCTTCAGGAGGCGAAGCACACCGACGAAGACCACAGTTACTGCCAGACCGATACCCATGGTCGAGAGCACGCCCGTTCCGGGGTTAAGCACGGCGAAGCCACCCGAGCTAAACGCGCCCAAGAGCTGAGCCGTCGCAAGCCCGACGGCGAGGGCCACGCCACCCGCAAGCGTCGCACGCCACAAGGCGGGAATGAGTGGACGCAGGTGGAACCCGTCTAGACGACGTCGCAGCAGGATGAGCGCCAAAAGAGTTTGCGACACACCAACAACGCTGAGGGTGGATGCAACGCCGACGGCCAGGACGTCGCGGGGCAACCAGGCGCACATAAGCACCAGTCCGGAAAAAAGGACCGCCTGATAAAGCGTGATGAGAAACGGGGTGCGTCCATCACCCAATGCATAGAACACCCGCTGCACGAGGAACAGAATGCTGAAGGCGGGTAGCCCGACGACCGTGGCGATAATGACCCAGCCCAGTTGTGTGACGGAGGTGAAGTCTGTTGAGAAGAGCGTCGAGAACGGCATGGCTGCGCTAATGAGGGCCACCATGGCCCAGGTCATGAACAGCAGGATTCGCCGGATGGACTCATCGGCATCGGAGGCCAGATCGCCAAGCTTCTTTTGGGCGGCGTGCGAACTCATCCGTGTGAAGTACGCGGTCGCGAGTGAAACCGTGATTACCGAGTGGGGCAACATGAAAACCAGCCATGCGGTTTGAAGAGCAAAAACGGATGCTCCCGCGCCGGACGCGAGCGCAGAGACATTCGTTTCCACGAGACCAGCGACTTGGGTGAGCAGCAGCATGCCAAACGTCCACGAAGCCATTCGCCCCGTCTCAGAAAGCCCAACGCCTCTCCAGCGGAAGTCGAGGCGGAAAGACAACCCGATTCGTTTCCAAAAGAAGAACAACAAGAAGGATTGCAGAGCCACTCCAAGCGTCGCGGAACCGGCCAAAAGCCAAATCATTTCCGGCGACCAATCGGAAACTAGGCGCGTGCCCGCCGAGTCAAACCCGAAGAGAGCCACGAAAACACACAGACCGACGATGGCGATGATGTTGTTAGCAACGGGAGCCCACGTGAAGGGACCAAAGTAGTTGCGCCCGTTCAGAATTTCTCCGAGCAAGGCATACAGGGCGTAAAAAAAGATTTGCGGCAAGCAGATGTACGCGAACGCGGTAGCCAGAGCAAGTTGTTCGTTCGACCATCCCGCTGCATAGATGCGAACCAGAACGGGCGCGAGGAGGGTTGCCACGAGCGTGGTCACGACCATCAACGTGAGTGCAGCCGTCACGAGCTTGTTTACGTATGCTCGTCCGCCATCGGCGTGAATGGCGGACTTCACGATTGCGGGCACAAGCGTCGCAGAGAGTACGCCACCCGCCACAATCGCGTAAATGTTGTTCGGCAATTGATTCGCAACGGCAAACGCGTCAGCCCCAGCACTTGCCGTCACGCCGAGCGCTTGGGCCAGAAGCACAGCCCGGAAGAACCCGAGCAATCGTGACACCAGGGTTCCACTTGCGAGCATGAGACTCGAAGATCGTAATGACCGGGCCACTATGAGGCCGCCTTTGACTCGACTCGGTTTCGACGAATTGTTCGAACAACTCCCGTGGCGACAAGTCCGGTGAAGAGAACGGCGATGATCACAAGCCCGACCCCTTCCCAGTCCGCTCTCACTCGGACGGGGACAGTCACCTCGCGACCAAAAATCTGGCCCGCCTCTGTGGACAATGACAGCACGAGATTCACATCTCCATTGCCCACTCGGGCGGCGACGGGGATCTTTACGGTTCCCTGGGACTCGGCCGATAGCGTGACGGTCTGATCCGCACCGACCGTGAGCCGAGGGTTAGACGGAACTGCTCGCACAATCAGGGTCACATCGAATGCGTGCTCGTTGACGACGGTAATGGGAATGGAGGCCTGTCCACCAACCATGTTGATGTTGCTGGTGAGCCCAATGTGCACGCGGTCAAGATATTCGGCGGTGGACGCCGAGAGTCCATCGAGTGCAGCAGGCCACTCTGTTGGTACACCCATCCAAGCGACGCTCAGCGCCGGAAGCGCAAGACGTCCAGCCGACGCGAAAACGGCCTCGGGGGAACTCGCGGCAACCGCAAAATTTCCGACATCTGAGTAATGAGAGAAGACGGATGCGCCTCCCGCGAGACGCTCTGCGGATTCTGGTGTCTCAACCAAAACAGTGGCGCGCGACGGTTGTTCAAGTGCCGCGACGAGCGAAATCGGTTGTGCCCATGGCAGCGACCTCAGAAAATCTTGAGTTTGAGCCGTGCGGTAGCTTGCTTCGGCTGAGAGACCGCGGGAAAATCCGCCGACGAGGTGGCCCCCGCCATTACCGGCAACGACCGCGACATAGGCCGAGGCCTCGGATGCTGAGCGCAGCCACTCTTCGTTTGTTGTGGACGCTTCCGCCGCGCGCAGACTGGCCGAAAAAGGGTCATTCACCACGATCGTGTTGAACGATGTTGGGTCAGGACTTGCATAAAGATCGACGCGTGTGGCGTCGGATGCGTCAGCATTTGTCGAACCGGCCAAAAGCAGAACGGGCGATGAGGCACCAGCGCCCTGCCCGGCACGCAGGGCCACCAGCGACGAGCTGGTCAACGTGTTCGGCTCCGCCCAAAAGGCGTTCTGAATGGACGGGGTCCACGCAGCCGCAAGTTGTTCCTGGGTCAACGACCCGACGCCGTCAACGGAAAAATCGATTGTTTCGGCAAAACCGACTTGACCTTCGAGAGCAAAATCCGCATCCGCGTATTGAAGCTGAATGCTCGGTTGCGTCAGCGAATTCAATCGTGCCAGCCATTGCGTGGCTGCCGGTGGCGCGGCGTCCCCAGCACGCAAAATCGAGGCGATGATGCGCGGGTCGACGGCTATCGCCGAAGAGTTTGTCGCCGCTGAAAGCTGGGCGTCAAGGAGCCCACCCGGACTCACGAGGTTCGCCAGGTCGGACACACTAAGAAAAGCATCCAAGCTCGCCGGGGGCACCAGCGGAACGATTGTGGACAACGATGCACGCGAGGGGACGGGCGCTGGCTCCCAGATGAGCGCCGTTCGCGCTGTTGCTAGTCCGACACCGTTGGCCTCGAGATCCGCATTCAGTCCGACGACTCCCCACGCGCCCCCAAAGTCACTGACCGAAAGCGAAACTTTGGTCGTCACGGAAACACTCTGTCCCGCAGGCAAGGTTCCCAATTCGAGCGACGAGAGACCCAACTCGCCACCAATCACTGAATTGGATGCCCGAAACCACGAATTCGTCTCATCAACACTGTCGAGCAATGAGGTGGACGCGGACAGTGACGCAATGACGTTTGACGCGCTCGAGGTGGAGGTATTGGTCACACGAATCGTCACGGGACACGAACTCGATGGCGTTACGACACAACCCGACGCGGGATACAGCACGGATTCGAGTGTGACCGCCGCTTGAGCGGCGGGAACAACACCGGCAAGTGAAAAAATCGTCGCGACGAGCGCAGCTGCTGCAATCAGTACCGCACGGGTACTGCGAAGGCGACGTCCACGCATGCCTGAAGTCTAAACGGCGCTTGAAGCCTGAAGTCAGGACTCTACGCAGTGCGTAGAATCGGGCGCGTGGAAAGTGCGGCAGATGCGCTGAAGACGCTCGAGGCGATTGCGGAATCCGTGCCGGTCGCTCGCCTCGCTCGTGCCTTTGCGGACGCTGGTGTGGAGCTGGCGCTGGTCGGCGGCCCCGTGCGAGATGCGTTTCTTGGACGGCCCGTGAATGACCTGGATTTCACGACATCCGCTCGTCCGGACCAGATCCTCGACATCATTGGCCCGTTGGCCGATTCCCACTGGGAGACCGGGCGAGAGTTCGGAACGATTGGCGCTCGAGTTTCTGGCGAAAACGTGGAAATCACGACGTATCGAGCGGACCTGTATGACGGTGTGACGCGCAACCCAGAAGTGACGTTTGGAGACTCCCTCGAAGAAGACCTGATTCGGCGAGATTTCACGGTCAACGCAATGGCCTTGTCACTCAACCCAGTTCGTTTGATTGACCCTTTTGGGGGGATTGACGATCTTCTTCACCGCCGTCTTCGCACTCCTCGGGATGCGGAAACGTGTTTCACCGAAGACCCATTGCGAATGATGCGCGCCGCTCGATTCGTCGCGCAACTGGGTTTTGAACTCGACGAGGCGTGCGAGTGGGCAATCAACGCGCTCCACGCAGACCTCGCCCGCATTTCAGCTGAGCGTGTCCGAGACGAGCTGGTCAAGTTGCTGAGCGCCGACGACCCGATTCCGGGAATCCAGCTGATGGTGCGAACGGGGCTTGCCGATGTGGTTCTCCCTGAAGTTCCCGCGCTTCGGCTTGAGACAGATGAGCACCATCATCACAAGGACGTTTACGAACACAGCCTGACGGTGCTCACCCAGGCAATCGAATGGGAGCGGACCAGGTTTGGCGAGGGCTCTCCGCAGATTGCGCTTCGACTGGCCGCGCTCCTGCACGACATAGGTAAGCCAAGCACGCGTCGATTTGAAGCCGGCGGAGCCGTGAGTTTCTATCATCACGACGTCGTCGGAGCCAAACTTGCCAAGAAACGGCTTCGAGAATTGCGATTCGACAATGCAACTATCGACTCGGTAGCCCATTTGATTGAGCTGCACCTGCGCTTTTTCGGCTACAGCGAGGGCGCGTGGACCGACGCGGCAGTTCGTCGTTACGTTCGCGATGCGGGTGACGAACTTGCTCAGCTTCACATCTTGACGAGAGCAGATGTGACGACGCGCAATCGCCGAAAGGCAGAGCGCTTGTCATTTGCCTACGACGACCTTGAGGAACGGATTCAGGTTCTGTCTTCTCAGGAGGAACTTGCATCGATACGACCAGATCTTGATGGCGAGCAAATCATGACGATTTTGCAATTGCCGCCGGGTCCTGTCGTGGGACGCGCGTACAAGTTCCTGCTGGAACTCAGGCTCGATGAAGGCCCTCTCGGTCCAGACATCGCTCGGGAGAGATTGCTTTCTTGGTGGGGCGACCAACCCGATTTCTCTGGCCCTGTGTGATGCGTGTAATCTGATGAGGTTGTTCAGCAGTCACGATTTGTGCCTTCCCTGAACAGCGTATGTTCAACCCTCCTGCTGCAGACCGTCTGCAGCCGTTTAGTCCGAAGGAGGCGGGTTAGTCATGCATCAATACGAACTCATGGTCATCCTTGACCCCGAGATTGACGAGCGCACTGTCGCTCCGAGCCTCGACAAGTTCCTCAATGTTGTGCGTAACGATGGTGGATCCATCGAAAACGTCGACATCTGGGGTCGCCGTCGTTTGGCTTACGAAATCAACAAGAAGTCCGAGGGCATCTACGCCGTCGTGAACTTCACCTCAAGTGCAGACGCGACAGTCGAGCTCGACCGTCAGCTTAAGCTCAGCGAGGCCGTCATGCGCACGAAGGTGCTTCGCGCAGAGGAAGCGATCGCAATGGTCGCTGCCGCTGACAAGCTCGCTGCAGCCAAGGCTGCTCGTGCCGCAACCGCGCCGAAGGCCGCCAAGGCAGCTGACGCTGACGAAAAGGACGCCTAACCCTCATGGCCGGCGAAACCGTCATCACCGTCGTGGGAAACCTCACGAGCGACCCCGAGTTGCGTTACACGCAGAACGGGCTCGCGGTGGCGAACTTCACAATCGCCTCGACGCCGCGCAACTTTGATCGCGCGTCGAACGAATGGAAGGACGGCGAGGCATTGTTTCTTCGAGCCAGTGTCTGGCGCGAATTTGCGGAGCACGTCGCGGGAAGCCTGACCAAGGGTTCGCGAGTAATCGCGACCGGACGTCTCAAGCAGCGTTCCTATGAAACCAAGGAAGGCGAAAAGCGCACGACCATCGAACTCGAAGTCGACGAGATTGGTCCTTCGCTTCGCTACGCAACCGCACAGGTAAGCCGTGCGGCCGGCGGCTCCGGCGCTCGAGGCGGCTTGCCCGCTGGGGGCGACGAGCCGTGGGGTCAACCGACGAGCGCAGGCGCAGATCCGTGGAACATGCCGGGCGTTACGGGAGCCGCTGAATCGTTCCCTGACGACACACCCTTCTAAGAATCAGACCTGTGCGGGTACTCCGCACACAACAAACAAAGAGGAATCATGGCTGGAAAGAGCAGCGGCGATCGCCGCAAGCCGCTTCGCGGCAAAAACGCAAAGGCCCTCGCCCCGGCGAAGGCCATCCGCGTTGGCGTCATTGATTACAAGGACGTCGCAACGCTTCGCAAGTTCATCTCGGAACGCGGGAAGATTCGCGCCCGTCGCATCACCGGTGTGTCGGTTCAAGAGCAGCGCCTGATCGCTCGTGCAGTGAAAAACGCACGTGAAATGGCACTGCTTCCCTACGCTGGCGCCGGACGCTAAGGAGAAGCACAATGTCGAAACTCATTCTGACGAACGAGGTATCAGGCCTCGGTTCCGCCGGCGATGTCGTTGAAGTAAAGAACGGATACGCGCGCAACTATCTCATCCCCCAGGGCTTCGCTGTCGCGTGGTCTCGCGGTGGCGAGAAGCAGGTTGACCAGATTCGCGCGGCACGTGCCGCACGCGCCTTGGCAACTCTTGAAGAGGCTCAGTCGCTCAAGTCAAAGCTCGAATCGGCCAAGGTCAAGCTCGCCGTCAAGGTTGGCCGCGACGGTCGCCTCTTCGGTTCGGTCAAGACAGATCACATCGCGACCGCTGTAGCGGCAGCTGGCCTCGGGGACATTGACAAGCGCAAGGTCGAGATCGTGTCGCCGATCAAATTCACGGGTGACCACGAGGCAACGGTCCGTCTTCGCGACGACGTTGTAGCAACAATCACCCTCCAGGTTGTCGCCGCCAAGTAACACGCGATACGAAAACCGCGAAAACGGCCCCTGAGAAATTCAGGGGCCGTTTTTCTTGTCGATGTCAAGTTTGAGGCGTTGAAAAGTTGGCGAATCTCGGCGTGTCGAGCGAAGTTTTTTGCTTCGACGTAGGGGTTTTCTATACACAGGTCGCCCCAGAGGCTTCAACGTTAAACACACAGTTGAGACTCATGCTTATGCACATGCCTTTTTCAAGAAAACCGCAGGTCAGCGACCAGAAAATTCTCAAAATCACGTTGGTTCCCACAGATTCATCCACAGGTTATAAACAACTGCGTCCGGTTTATCGGCGCGTCATGCACATGGTTATCCACAGCCCGGTTTGTCCTTCACTGATGGCCTTTCTAGTCTGAGCGCACGGCTCTCGCCTGAAATGTCGGTGGGCTCAGCTAGAACTGTTGTGTCGTCATCGAAAGGAGCGCCAGTGTCAATCGCGCACCTGCCTCCTCCCCCGGATTCTCGTGGAGCTGTTCCCGGCGAACGAGTTCCGCCTCATGATTTGCTTGCGGAGCAAAGCACCCTCGGCGGCATGCTTCTGAGCAAAGACGCCGTGGCTGACGTGGTCGAAGTCGTCCGAGGCGCAGACTTCTACGCACCCAAGCACGAAGTAATTTTTGACGCGATTCTCAATTTGTACGCGCACGGTGAGCCGACGGACGCAATCACCGTCACGGATGAGCTCACGAAAACAGGGTCTCTCGTTCGTGCAGGCGGAGCAGAGTATCTGCACACGCTGACGGCACTTGTTCCTACGGCCGCAAACGCCGGGTATTACGCGAGCATCGTGGCGGAGCGCGCCCTTCTTCGTCGCTTGGTTGACGCGGGTACAAAAATCGTTCAGATGGGATATGCCGGCGAGGGCGAACCGCAAGACCTCGTGAACATCGCGCAGGCTGAAATTTATGGGGTGACGGGATCGGCCGACGTCGAGGATTACGTCCCGCTCACTACGGCCGTCGACTCAGCAATCGAAGAGATTGAGACGGCCCGCAACCGCGACGGCAGCATGATCGGGGTACCGACAGGATTCCGCGATCTGGACGACCTGACGAACGGACTTCATGCCGGACAACTCATCATCATCGCGGCGCGCCCAGCGCTGGGTAAGTCGACCCTGGCCCTCGACCTAGCTCGCCACGCGAGCGTTCGATACAACCAGCCAACGATCTTCTTCTCGCTCGAAATGGGAAAGAGCGAGATTGCAATGCGACTTCTCTCCGCTGAATCATCGGTGCCGTTGCAGAACATGCGAAAGGGCACGGTCGCAAACAACGACTGGACGGCAATCGCTGCGACACGTGGCCGGATTTCTGACGCTCCGCTGTACATCGACGACAGCCCGAACATGACCTTGGTTGAGATTCGTGCCAAGTGTCGTCGCTTGAAGCAACGTGTTGGACTGAAGCTCGTGGTTATCGACTACTTGCAGCTGATGACCAGCGGTCGCCGAGTCGAAAACCGCCAGCAAGAAGTGAGTGAGTTTTCCCGGGCTCTCAAATTGCTCGCAAAAGAACTTCAAGTCCCCGTCGTTGCCCTGTCTCAGCTAAACCGTGGACCAGAACAACGTTCAGACAAAATGCCCGCACTGTCGGACCTTCGTGAGTCTGGTTCGCTGGAGCAAGACGCCGACATGGTGATTCTGCTCCATCGTGAGGGAGCGTACGACAGGGACCACCCACGCGCAGGAGAAGCGGACCTCATTGTTGCTAAGCACCGAAACGGCCCGACCGGCACGATTGTCGTCGGATTCACGGGACACCTCTCCCGCTTCAATGATTTTGCGAGCCAGTAGCGCGCGTAGAGTTACTGCGTGACCGTTGACCTGCGACGCCTAGGCACGGCGCTCCTTTTGTGGGCAGTGCCCCTCGCCGCATCGGGGCTCTTCATTACCTTTTCGGTCAACCATTCGCCCGTCGTGGGCCTGATCGGTCTCGTCGTACTGTCCTTCGGGACGGCCATTACTCGTGCAATCTCCGCATGGATGGTCGTTGGCTTGGGAGCGCCGTGGCTTTGGACAAATGCAACCGCGGCAGCCGGGTCGCTCGTTGTGGGAGTGATTGGGTGCATCTTCCTCACACAGCCACTTGACCTGGGACTTGTCATCACTTTGACGTCGACGTGGGCAGCAGTGGTAGCCGCCTGCGACGCGTTTGCTGCGCTCCGCGTTTCTCATCGACAACTCACTCGTGAGCTTCGCGTTCTGACGATTGCAAGCGGTTTGCTCGCTGTGACGCTCGTGGCGTTGCCGTTGTCGAGCGTCTTTGTCGTTGGGCTTTTGGGGGCATACGGGGTCGTCACGGCTGTGTACCTCGCGATCGCGGGAATGTCCTTTAGGTTTGATTCATCGGCACGAGCCGCAGAAGAGAGCAGATCAGCATGAGCAGCCCATCCCGTCGTGACCGCCTTCGTCCAGCCGAGTTCGTCGGCCTGTCCGCACTCGTCGGAGTATTTGTGGGGCTCGTCGTCCTGGTGACAACGCGTATTCCGGCCACGGCGCTGATTTGGGCGGGTGTCGCGTTTATCGTAAGCCTCGTCTCAATCGCCATGTTTGTTCTCGCCCTCAAGCCAAAACAAGACGAACTCAATGACATTCAGGACTTAGACGCTCACTCCTAAAGAGGACGAGCCTTGCTAGTCGAGGTATGACACCAGCTGATCGGCAATGCCTGCGTAGCTGGCCGGCGACAACGCGGTCAGACGCTGCTTGGCGTCCTCAGAAATATCCAAAGTCGAGATGAATTCGCTCAGTCCCGCGGCGGTCAACTTCTTGCCCCGTGTCAGGTCTTTCAGCATCGCGTAAGGGTCAGTGATGGATGACCGCCCGGCAGCGACTTCAGCGCGAATGACCGTTTGAACAGCCTCTCCAAGGACTTCCCAGTTCGCGTCGAGGTCTCGAGCGAGGGCATCCTCATCAAGATCGATTTCGCCCAGGCCTCGGCGAATGTTGTCCAGGGAGAGAAGCGAATGACCGAGAGCCACCCCGATGTTTCGCTGGGTCGTGGAGTCGGTCAGGTCTCGCTGGAGTCGGCTCGTCACCAATGTGCTTGACAGCGCATCGAGGAGCGCACTCGAAATTTCGAGATTTGCTTCCGCGTTCTCGAAGCGAATCGGGTTGATCTTGTGTGGCATGGTTGACGAACCGGTTGCTCCCGCTTGGGGAATTTGCCGAAAATACCCCAGCGAGATGTAGGTCCACACGTCCGTCGCCAGGTTGTGCAACACGCGATTCGCATGAGAGATCGCTGAATACAGCTCGGCCTGCCAGTCGTGAGACTCAATCTGGGTTGTGAGCGGGTTCCACACCAGTCCGAGGCTCTCGACGAACTCCCGGGAGATAGTGGGCCAATCCTCATCGGGCGCGGCCGCAATGTGGGCGCTGAACGTGCCCGTTGCGCCACTGAACTTTCCGAGGAATTCCGTGTTGACAATGTGCTGGCGGATTCGCGACAGTCGATAGACGAAGACCGCGAGTTCCTTTCCCATGGTCGACGGCGTCGCCGGCTGGCCGTGCGTTCGGCACAGCATGGGAATGGCTCGGTGCGCAATGGCAAGTGAACGAAGTTCGGCAACGACGGCATCGAATGCGGGCAGCCACGTCTTCGTGAGGGCGTCCTTTACAGTCAGTGCGTAGGACAGATTGTTGATGTCCTCACTTGTGCACGCAAAGTGAGTCAGCTCGCTGATTCGATCCAAGCCGAGCTTCTGCAGTTGCGCACGGACGAGGTATTCGACTGCTTTCACGTCGTGTCGTGTCGTAGCCTCAAGCGTCGCGAGCTCGTCAATTTCAGGTTGACCGAAGTTTCGAGCAAAGTCGCGCAAGGACGACGTTTCGGCCGAACTCAACGGAGTTGCCCCGAACATTCCGCGACTCGTCAGTGCAATCAACCATTCCACTTCAACGTGGACGCGTGCTCGATTCAAGCCTGCTTCAGAGAGGTACTCGCCGAGGGACGAGACGGTCGCCTGATAGCGACCATCAAGGGGACTCAAGACCTGCACGGGAAGCACCATGCTTCTATTCTCCCAAACGGCTAGTCATCCACAGAACATCAGGGCTAGTTGTGTCCACGAAGAATTCACCACGCGACGGAGGAGCGGGAGATAACCGCATCGTTTCAGGGGTGTGGGCAGATGATGCGTGGGCAGGACCGATGCGTGAGGCGGAGCGCCGGTCGCAGTTTCATGCGCTTGCACACGAGTGGGACGACATCGTGCACCGCTTCGGCGAACTGGAGGTTGTGCGCGAGGGTTCGGCCAGCTGGCGAGGAGCGAGCAACAGTCGAGCTCACGGACGAGAAATTGAGATGATTGCGACCGCCAAGCACATCCAAGACCGGCTCTGGAATCTGTGCTCGTGAGAAGCGACACGTTTCGTGTCGACACGCTCGAGCTTGATTCACTTTCGTCTCAGTGGCTACGACACGTTGAGAACATCGATGATTGGATCGCACACGCTCGGTCGACGGCTTCGTTCGCAAACGACGGGTCGCTGACACTGGTGGCCCAGACCAACAACCTGCTCGGGCTCGTTCGAGAAGCACAGTTAGTCCGGGAGAGAGCGCACCACTTTGCACATGCCCTTCGTCGAGCAGCGGAGCAGTTTGAGGAAACAGAAAACCAGCTCAATGTCGTATGTCAACGAACAGCGGATGTCGTCTGGTGGCTCGTTGGGCGACTTTCGCCGATATTCGCCATGATCTTTGGTGCGAGTGCACTCACGGGATACGCGACACACATGTTGTTTGGTGCAGCGCTCAAGCAGGTCTCCCCCGAACTCAAATCGGGGTACGACTCCTCGTCGGCGCGACTGATGGCGAGACTCCTATCGTCTCCAACGTTCGTGAAGACGGTTGAGATGACCATGGGATCAATTGACGAAGCGCTCGCCGGTGCGCTGGGCGCGCCCTTGCCGCTTGTCTTGGCGGTCGGATCAGCCGGGCTCGGCATCACGTCGACGGCAGGGACGGCACGGCTTGCGTCACGCATCAACGCGATTGCAGCGCATCCGGCCGAAGCGTTGCTGGCGTCAACCGGAGGTGGAAAGACGATTGATACGGCTATCGAGCGCGCCGAGACCGAGCCCGCTCGAGCACCGAAGGATTTTTCGGAGGCCCTGGAGCGCATCCCAACCGACTCGAACGGTGGAGCGCAGGTGCGCATTGAGCAATACGGCACAGAGTTCGTCGTCTACATCGGTGGGACGGTCGACGGCTCCCTCGGCGCGGGCGTTCAGCCGTGGGACATGTCAAGCAACCTGGCAGCTCTCGGTGGAGACCCAGCGGCCAGCGAAAACGCCGTGCGGCAAGCCATGATCGAGGCGGGCATCACGTCGACGGATCCAGTGATTCTCGTTGGGCACAGTCAAGGCGGACTCGTCGCCATGCGAATCGCGCAATCGGCCGATGTGGCAACGACGGCAGTCATCACGGCCGGGGCACCGATTCATCACATTGAGCCACCAGCGGGAGTCCGGGTCGTGGCATTCGAGCACACGGACGATCTTGTTCCCGCTCTCGGCGGGCCGGTCACGACGCAGGCCCACAGTGGCCAAACGTCGGGCTCAACCTCCGCGTCCGGAATCCTCTATGTTCGCCAAGAGGCACTCGCCGGGGATTCACCCTCCGGTGACGACATGCTCCCGGCACACAATATTGACCGCTACCTTGCGACGGCGCGAGCCGTCGACGGCCTCGAGGATGCTCGCCTGAGTTCTGCTCAGAATGCCCTCGCTAACCTCGCCCGCGACGGAACTTCAGGCTTGTGGCGGGCGCGCCGCACGCAATGAGCCGCGCCTGATGAGCCGATCGACATTCGCCGCGGCTTATTGCGCAGGGCGCACTACGCGCGAGGGCGCAGGATGAGCCCGAGAATCCAGCTCACCAGACTCAACACAATCGAACCCCAGAACGCCCCGCCGAATCCGTTGACCGTCAGACCGGCGCCAATCAGCGTGCTGATCCATGCGATGAACATCAACAGCAGAGCGTTGAGTACGAGCGCAAAGAGACCGAGCGTGAGGATGAACAGCGGGAATGACAAAAAGCGGAGAACGGTTCCCAAAGTGCCGTTGACGAGGCCGAAGACGACCGCAACCCACAAAACTGTGAGGGCGAACGGCACAAGCGCCATGCCAG
Source organism: Microbacteriaceae bacterium (assembly GCA_041303845.1). GTDB lineage: Bacteria > Actinomycetota > Actinomycetes > Actinomycetales > Microbacteriaceae > RFQD01. The sequence goes on from JBFYOK010000150.1 coordinate 21,300, forward strand.
GCGGATAGATAGAGACCTGGGCAGGAAGCAGAATCGTGGTCAACCAAAGGGCGACAGCGTTGACAACAACCGAGAGAAAGAATGACTTCACGTTCCACATCCTGCCACCTTGAGCGAGAACGACACCACCGATTGACCGCCTAAGCCCGGTATGTTGAATGGGTGAGTTCTTCCGCTGACGACACAATGGTGCAATTACTGACCCCTGAGGGAAAGTTTGAGCCCAGCGCATCCGCTGAGGAATTTCTGCCATTTTTCAACAAGTTGACGGATGCGGATCACCGCAAGTTTTACCGAGACATGGTTGTCGTGCGCCGGTATGACACCGAGGCGACCAATCTTCAGCGCCAGGGCCAGCTCGCGCTGTGGGTTCCCAGCCACGGCCAAGAAGGCGCTCAGGTTGGGTCGGCCCATGCGACTAAGGACCAAGACCACATTTTTCCGGCATACCGCGAGCACGCGATTGCCCACATCCGTGGTGTCGACCTCATCAACATCATTCGCCAGTTCAAGGGACTGACGCACGGCGGATGGAACCCCTTCGACCCGAAGAACAAAAACTTCCACATCTACACGCTCGTTATTGGATCCCACGCGCTGCATTCGACGGGCTACGCCATGGGTATCAAATTCGATGGGGCGACCAACACCGGCAAACCCGAAAAGGACGAGGCCGTCATCGTGTACTTCGGTGACGGTGCAACAAGCCAGGGTGACGTGAGCGAAGCCTTTGTCTTTGCGGCGAGTTACCAAACCCCACAGGTCTTCTTTATTCAGAACAACCACTGGGCGATTTCGGTGCCGGTCAGCGTTCAGGCACGAGTTCCGTTGTACCTGCGCGGTGAAGGATTCGGCGTTCCCGGAACTCAAATCGACGGAAACGACGTTTTTGCCAGCTACGCGGTAACCGCGAAACACATGGATGACGCTCGAAGCGGTAAGGGGCCGAGCCTCATTGAAGCGCATACCTACCGAATCGGCGCACACACATCGAGCGATGACCCCACGAAGTACCGCGCTGATTCCGAACTTCAAGATTGGATCAAGAAGGACCCGATTGCGCGCCTCGAGGCGTTCCTCAAGGCCAACGGCACCGAAGACAAGTTCTTCGCCGACGTGCACCAGGAAGCCGCTGACTTCGCGTCGGATATTCGTCGTCGCACGATTGAGCTCACGGCTCTCGACTCCGACAGCATCTTCGACTCGGTTTATTCCGAACCCCACAGCCTGATGGATGAGCAGCGACAGTGGCTCGCTGCCTACGACGCCTCCTTCGAAGGGGAGGTCTGAGCGTGAGCGTTCAAAATCTCCCCCTCGCGAAAGCAATCAACCTGGGCCTGCAGGCGGCGATGGCAGCCGACCCCAAGGTTTTGCTGATGGGCGAGGACATCGGAACGCTTGGCGGAGTCTTCCGCGTGACCGAGGGCCTCATGGTTGAGTTTGGCGAGCACCGCGTGCTCGACACGCCCCTCGCCGAATCCGGCATTGTCGGCTCGGCCATCGGCCTGGCAATGCGTGGCTACCGGCCCGTCGTTGAGATTCAGTTTGACGGATTCATTTATCCGGCGTTCGATCAGATTACGAGCCAGTTGGCGAAGATGACCTACCGCCACGAAGGCGCACTGAGCATGCCGGTCGTCATTCGAGTCCCCTACGGCGGCCACATTGGTGCCGTGGAGCATCACCAAGAAAGCCCCGAGGCATATTTCGCACACACCGCCGGATTGCGTCTGGTCAGCCCGAGCAATCCGCACGATGCCTATTGGATGATTCAAGAGGCAATCTCGAGCAACGACCCGGTTATGTTCTTCGAGCCCAAGAGCCGGTATTGGCCAAAGGGCGATGTGGACATGTCCTCCTCTGGTTATCCGCTTCACGCGAGTCGCGTGGTTCGCGAGGGATCCGATGTGACCATCGTCGGACACGGTGCGATGGTCAGCATGATTTTGCAGGCAGCAGATGTGGCTGCCGGCGAGGGCACCAGCGTTGAAGTTATCGACCTGCGCTCGTTGTCCCCCATTGACTATGGACCGATTCTCACGTCGGTCGCCAAGACGGGCCGATTGATTGTGGCTCAAGAGGCACCCGGTTTTGTCTCGCTGGGTAGCGAGATCGCGGCGACGGTTCACGAGCGCTCGTTCTATCTCCTGGAAGCTCCGGTGCTTCGCGTGTCCGGTTTTGACACCCCATTCCCTCCAGCCAAGCAAGAGGCCATTTACCTGCCCGATGCCGACCGCATTCTCGACGCCGTCGACCGAGCGATGAGCTATTAGGAGAACCCAAGATGAGCGCATCCAAGTTCTATCTGCCCGACGTCGGCGAAGGCCTGACAGAAGCCGAAATCGTCTCGTGGAAGGTGAAGCCGGGCGACGTTGTTGACGTGAATCAGGTGCTCGTCGAAATCGAGACGGCAAAGTCGCTTGTCGAACTTCCATCGCCATTTGCCGGAACCGTTGGGGCATTACTCGTTGCGGAAGGCGAGACGGTCGAGGTTGGCACTGCAATTGTGACGATTGAGTCGGATGGGCACTCGCAACTAACTTCGCCCACGCCCACTTTGGCGCAGGCGGCCATGTCAAACGAAATCTTTGTCACCGACGACACAGAGGTCGATGGGGCCAAAGACGCGAACGAAGAGAAATCGGGAAGCGTTCTCGTTGGCTATGGCACAGGCGGCCACGGGCCGACTCGCCGTCGCCGACCTGGAGCAAATGCATCCGCTGCTGCTCCGGTCCCTCCCGCAGCGACCGAAACACCGAAACGCCCAGCATTGCCCATCATTGAGTCGCTCGGCGTCATCGCCAAACCGCCGATTCGCAAGTTGGCGAAAGACCTCGACGTGGATCTTTCCAAAGTCGAACCAACCGGCATCGCCGGAGAAATCACGCGCGATGATGTCATTCGTCACGCACAGCAGGCGAGCGTTTTCCGCAACATTCAAACGCCCGAATGGTCACCTGAGCGCGAAGAGCGCATCCCGGTAAAGGGCGTTCGCAAGGCCATCGCGACGGCGATGGTGCAAAGCGCATTCACGGCACCCCACGTTTCGGTTTTCGTCGACGTGGATGCCACGCGCACCATGGAGTTCGTCAAGCGGCTCAAGGATTCGCCGGACTTCACAGGTGTGAAGGTTTCGCCGCTCTTGATTCTGGCTAAAGCGATCATCTGGGCCGTGCGTCGTAACCCGACGGTGAATTCAACCTGGACGGACAAGGAAATCATCGTTCACCACTTCGTCAACCTCGGAATCGCGGCGGCAACTCCTCGCGGGTTGATTGTGCCGAACGTTAAGGAAGCGCAATCAATGAGCTTGCTTGAGCTCGCACGCGGACTCGAACAGTTGACGTTGAATGCTCGTGACGGAAAGACCTCGACCGCGGATATGTCCGACGGAACAATTACGGTCACGAACATCGGTGTCTTTGGCATGGATACGGGAACGCCCATTTTGAACCCGGGCGAAGTCGCCATCCTCGCGCTGGGCACAATCAAGCAAAAGCCATGGGTCTTTGAGGGCGAAGTGCGCCCCCGGTTTGTGACGACACTGGGCGCGAGTTTCGACCACCGTGTCGTCGACGGAGATGTCGCGAGTCGATTCTTGGCCGACGTTGCGTCGATTGTCGAAGAACCCGCGCTCCTGCTCGATTAGTCAAGCTGTCGCCGGCACAGCCCCCAGTGCTCCGGATACGCACCCGAGGAGGACTCCATGATTCAGGTGACGCACCTATCATTTGACGGAATGGAAGCCCGGGCGGCTATTGAGATTGATGGTGAACTGACCGAGGTTTTTCTTCGAACCGTCCGTCCGATTCGCCGACCCCGACGTTGGGGCGACGTTTGGGCGCCCTTTGGTTTGTTTCCCGCGATGCGTCTTGAGCAGGACGTCGCGTTTAACGTGCCGATAAGCCGCCGCCGACGCCGAAATCTATCGCATGCTCAAGATGTTCTCGTGTCATGGTTTCCCGGAGATTTTGTGAAAGTGAGGCTTCAGGCCCCGCGCGCGACGCCGATAAATCCACGACGAAAGAGGCGCCTTGGACAGCTCTTTACTGGCGGGGTCGACTCCTTCTTCACGTTGCTCACGAACCCACGAATCGATTGCTTGATTTATGCTTACGACCTTCATAACGAACCGGCTCGCATCACCGACCTCCTCAAGCCACATTTGCGAGCCATTGCAAATCACTACGGCAAGGAGCTCATCGAACTGGAATACAACGCAAGAATCTCACTTGACGCCTATGCAGACTGGGGCAAGCAGTCGTTTCCTGCGGTTCTGAGCTCGTTTGCTGCGCTGCTTACTGGCGAACTCGACGAAATCATCATTCCGTCTCAAGATGCAGGCACCGAAGCTGATTTTTGGGCAAATCATCCCGACATCAATGACTGGTGGGCGCCGGGCTATGTTTCGTATCTCGACGGCGCAGGCGATGTTTCTCGGTTCGTGAAAACGACGCTCATTGCGAAGGACGAGTTTGCGCGGGACCATTTGCGCGTCTGTTGGCAGGCAACCGACCGCCTCAATTGTGGACATTGCGAAAAGTGCATGAGAACGAGAACCGCCTTAGAGATTGTAGAAAGAGGTGTCACTTCAGATGCGTTTCCGACATGTCTCGCCCTGTCAGACTTCACTGGACTCAATCTCTCCGATGTCATCGTGCACGAAATGTGGATGGACAACTTGAATGCAGCGCTCGCCGCTGGACGACACGATCTCGCGCGTGCTATCAAGAAGGCGTTTGCGAATTCAGTTTCTTGATTTCGGTTTCTAGTGATTGAGCATATTCGGCTGCGGAAAAAAGGCGACCTTGCGCATCAGCGAAATGCTCCTGAAGAGACCGAATGTACCGCTCGGATTCTGCTCGTGATTCCCAGACGCGAAAAGCAAGTCGGGCCATAGCGTCACTGTCGCTCCGTAAGCGCGGGATAACAGAATCCACAGATAGTGCACTGGATGGCTCCCGGCGAGGACTTCCTATCTGCCCAGGAAGGAGTTCCCTATCTTCTCCCGGTGAGGGTAAATCAGCTATGAGGTCCCACCACGTTTTTTGAAGCGAGTGAGTGTCTCGTTCCGCCTCTGTGAGGATTTCGCCGACTTCGACCCGAGCGCTCCACAAGATATCTACGGCGATTCGTGCATCTTCGCGACGAAAAAGAGGAAGGGGAATCGTGAACCCGAAGTCGCCTTGACTCCCGAGGGCCTGACTTATCTTCGAGTGTGTGTAATCATCGACGACGACGCCGACCGCGGGCACCCCTTCTGCCATGGCAAAAACAACCGGGTGATAACGGCTTGAAACCACGAGTTCACTGTGACGAATGAGAAGGCGACAGTCGGTCGTCGACAGAACGGTCAAAGACCGCGCAACAGTCGACCCAACTATGTGTTCGATTCGGTCATGGAACGCGACGTCACGCAGACGATCGAGGCCGTTGAGGGAGCCCTCCTGCGGCAACAGAAGAACGGGTAACGATGTGACCGCGTGCACGTCTTCAATCAGGTTTACGCATCTCTCAAGGTGCTCCTCTGGCGAAGCAAAGGCACCATGCCATTCACTAAATGACGCCACGATGAAGCGCTCAGGCACAGCAGCGGGCAATTTAAGTGACGGCATACCTTTCTCGCGCGAGAGATTCCACATTGCGTCGTCGGGCCCAAGAAAAACGCGTTCCGCGGGAATTCCCCACGCTAAACAAAGCCCATAAGACTGGGAGTCTCGAACCCCAATCACCCGGGCAATTTCGAACATCTGGCGGACGTCGCTCACAACACCATCAACGAAAAACGGACCCAAACCTTGACCCGTGATGATGACGTCGATGCCTCGTGAATTCGCGGCTTTGCAGAGCAGCAGGCGCATCGAAACATGCTCGGGCCATAAGTCGTTGAGGTTTCCCCCGCCCGCTATGACGACGAGACCCACATCAGCCAATAGCGCGTTGAGGTCTTCACTGGAGTTCGAGGCGCCGACCATTCCGACGAGCACGTCACGTGACACGGAGTCGACAGCATATCGAGAGGCAGTGTCATC
>JBFYOK010000151.1:0-2717 GCA_041303845.1 Microbacteriaceae bacterium
GGATGGCCGCGCGCACGCGATCCAGAATCCCCAAGAACTTCTCACTCCGGTAAGACCGGCGCATGGCTTTCAGAATGCGGTCGCTACCCGACTGGAGCGGCATGTGCAGTTGCGGCATCACGTTAGGCGTCTCGGCCATGGCGGCAATGACGTCGTCTGTGAAGGCAGCCGGGTGCGGACTCGTGAATCGCACTCTCTCGAGGCCTTCGATTTGACCCGTCGCCCGCAACAACTTGCCAAAGGCGAGCTTGTCGCCGAACTCAACGCCGTAGGTGTTGACGTTCTGGCCGAGAAGCGTCACTTCGATGACGCCGTCTGCAACGAGGGCTTCGACCTCGGCAAGGACGTCACCTGGTCGACGATCGCGTTCTTTGCCGCGCAGGCTGGGCACGATGCAGAAGGTGCACGTGTTGTTGCAACCGACCGAGATGGATACCCAACCGCTGTAGGTCGAATCACGTTTCGTCGGCAACGTCGACGGGAACGTTTCGAGCGACTCAAGAATCTCGATTTCTGCCTGTGCATTGTGTCGGCTGCGCTCGAGCAAGCCCGGAAGCGCGCCCATGTTGTGCGTACCGAAGACGACATCGACATATGGGGCACGTTCGATGACAGCTGCTTGATCTTTTTGCGCGAGACAGCCTCCCACAGCAATCTGCATTCCCTCGTGGGTTCGCTTGATGCTCGCGAGGTGTCCGAGGGTGCCGTAGAGCTTGTTCGACGCGTTCTCGCGGACGGCACACGTGTTGATGATGATGACGTCGGGCTGTTCATCCGTTGCCGCTCGCAACAGGTCGGGGTTCACTTCTGCTTCGTGGGCACGGCTGAATTTGACGTAGCCGGCTGCTTCCATGGATCCTGCGAGGCGTTCGGAGTCGTGCACGTTCATCTGACATCCGAACGTGCGAACCTCATACGTGCGAGCACGAGCGCCGTCGAGTGCCGCGTCCGAGGCGGCAATGACGGTGGGCTCAGCAGATACGAGAGTCATGACCGTCTAATTTTACGGTGGTCTCGAGCTAGCCCGCGTTCCGAGTCGAGTCGAGGGCCTCGCGAACGGCTGTTCGCACGGTAGACCCGCTGAAACCACGGCGGCTTAGGAAGCCGACCAGTCGACGTTCTGCAGTCTCACGGTCGTAGCGTGTGAGCTGGCGAGCACGACTGAGCGCAACTTCAAGCGCTTTGTCTGCCTCGGATTCGTCGCTCATGTCCGCGAGCACACGATTGCTGATCTCGGGGTCGATGTGGCGTCGACGCATCTCCGAGGCGATAGCGCCCCGGCCCTTGCCCTTTCGCTCAGACCACGCGCGTGCGAGGGCTTCCGCGAGGCGTTCGTCGTCGACGTATCCGAGACGTTCGTAACGTTCGACCCAGCGAACGGCGTCGAGCTCGGGACCTCCCTGCTGAACGAGGAAGACCTTCACCTCGCCGGAAGACATATCCCCCGACGTCAACTTGCGAATCACGATGCCGTCAAGCTTTTCGAGTTCGGCATCGAGAATGAGCGAATCCGCCGCCATGTCACTTTCCGGTGCCAGAGTTGTGTCTGGCACGGTTACCTTTTCTGCGTCTGGTTCTGGGGTGACCCAGGGCAGATATGTGACGTTGGACATGGCGGCGGTTCGTCTCGACGAACTAGGCGGTCTTTTCGATGTTCATCGCGGCAGCAAGCTGCGCGTCGACATCATCAATCGCTGGCGTCGCAACCGCGGCAGTTGCCTTCGATGTTGCTGCCGGAGCCTCAACCTCTTCAGTGGCCGTGACGGCCGGAGCGTTGGGATCCGCAATGACACCGAGCTTGACGAGAATCTTGTGCTCAATCTCGTTAGCCATCTCCGGGTTGGAGAGCAGGAAGTTGCGCGAGTTCTCTTTACCTTGGCCAAGCTGATCGGTCTCGTAGGTGTACCAGGCGCCTGACTTCTTGACGATGCCGTGGTCCACACCGAAGTCGATGAGGCTACCCTCGCGCGAAATGCCTGTGCCGTAAAGAATGTCGAACTCGGCCTGCTTGAACGGCGGAGCCATCTTGTTCTTGACAACCTTGACGCGCGTGCGGTTACCGACAGCTTCGGTTCCGTCTTTCAGCGTTTCGATGCGACGGATGTCGAGGCGCACGCTCGCGTAGAACTTGAGCGCCTTTCCACCGGCGGTGGTTTCGGGGCTACCGAAGAAGACACCAATCTTTTCGCGAAGCTGGTTGATGAAGATCATCGTGGTGTTCGTCGTGTTCAGTCCACCCGTGAGCTTGCGCAGCGCCTGAGACATGAGGCGAGCCTGAAGACCAACGTGGGTGTCACCCATCTCGCCTTCGATTTCGGCGCGAGGGACGAGCGCAGCAACGGAGTCAATAACGATGAGGTCAATGGATCCGGAGCGAACGAGCATGTCGGCGATCTCGAGTGCCTGCTCACCCGTGTCGGGCTGCGAGACGAGAAGAGCATCAATGTCGACGCCGAGCTTCTTCGCGTACTCAGGGTCGAGCGCGTGCTCGGCATCGATGAAGGCGGCGATTCCACCGGCGCGCTGCACGTTCGCAATCGCGTGAAGTGTGAGGGTGGTCTTACCCGAGGACTCTGGTCCGTAGATTTCACAGATTCGACCACGTGGGAGTCCGCCAATGCCGAGCGCAACATCGAGTGCGATGGACCCAGTCGGGATCACCTCAACGGGAGCGCGTTCATCAGAACCGAGGCGCATGACGGAACCCTTACCGAACT
>JBFYOK010000152.1:0-5938 GCA_041303845.1 Microbacteriaceae bacterium
TTCTTGTGCTTCTGGTGCACTTCGAACGTCATTCCACAACAGAGCCGGGCGAATAATGTTTCCGGATTTGTCCATCACCACCATGCCGTGTTGTTGCCCACCGACGGAGATCGCTTCAACACCGTCTAACCCGCCGGCAGCATCAATAGCCTCGTGCAAAGCGTCCAGCCATGCATCAGGATGAACCTCGGTGCCATCTGGATGCACGGAGCGTCCTTCGCGAATGAGCTCACCAGTCAGCGCGTCGCGGATGACAACTTTGCAACTTTGCGTCGACGAATCGACACCCGCGACCAACGACATGGGTTAGCGCGCTCCCATGAGGTGTTCCATGGCGAGCTGGTTCAGGCGGACAAACCCAAAGCCACGACCGTTGAAGTACGAGTCAGCGTCGAAGTTTTCGTAAGCCGACTTGTCTGCGAGGAGGTCTTGGTAGGTCTCGCCCTTGCCGAGCGTTGACTGGTTGATTTCAGCAACGCGCGACGCCTTGAGCGCTTCCTGCACTTCAGGGTCATTACGGAATGCGCGAGCGCGCTCCTTGAGCAATAGGTACATGCGGATGTTCGCGCGAGCGGACTCCCACACGCCGTCGTAGTCCTCGGTGCGGCTTGGCTTGTAGTCGAAGTGGCGCGGACCATCATATGCACGACCGCCGTTGGGGCCACCGAACTCGATGAGGTCAACGACCGAGAATGCGTTCACGAGATCGCCGTGACCGAACACGAGGTCCTGGTCGTACTTGATGCCACGCTGACCGTTGAGGTCAATGTGGAAAAGCTTGCCGTGCTCGAGCGCCTGCGCGATGCCGGCGGTGAAGTTGAGGCCAGCCATCTGCTCGTGACCCGTCTCGGGGTTGAGTCCGACCATGTCGGGGTGCTCAAGCGTGTTGATGAAGGCCATCGCATGCCCGATTGTGGGAAGCAAGATGTCACCACGGGGCTCGTTGGGCTTCGGCTCAATCGCGAAACGGATGTCGTAGCCGTGGTCGAGCACGTACTGCGTCATGAGGTTGACACCCTCGCGGTATCGCTGAAGTGCTCCTTGAACATCCTTCGCCACGTCGTATTCAGCACCCTCACGGCCACCCCACATGACGAACGTCTTTGCGCCCATCTCAGCAGCGAGGTCGAGGTTGCGCAGCGCCTTGCGCAGAGCGAAGCGACGAACACCGCGGTCGTTGCTCGTGAACGCGCCGTCCTTGAAGACGGGGTGGCTGAACAGGTTCGTCGTCATCATCGGAATGATCAAGCCGGTGTCGGCGAGCGCCTTCTTCAAACGATCAATCTGCTTCTGACGTTCGGCATCGGTGCTACCGAAAGCAAATAGGTCGTCATCGTGGAAGGTCATTCCGTAGGCGCCGATTTCAGCGAGCTTCTCAACGGCCTCAACGACATCGAGGTCTTTACGCGTGGATGAACCGAACGGGTCCTGTGCGGTCCATCCGATGGTCCACAGGCCGAAAGAGAACTTGTCGTCGCGCGACGGGGTGAGTGCAGACATGATTCCTTTTTTCGCAGAAGGGATTGTCACAATGAATTTGTTGACTGAGGGAACAATATCAAAATTAGACTTGCTTGGAAACAGATTTTCGTCTTACCTCAGGCGATTATCGCAAGTACATTGAATGCCGGGACGAAAGGATGGTGTGAACAGTGAATAGCTCTCGTGAAAACTTGTCGCAACCGTCTACCGTCGGCAGCAACCGAGACGTGATTCGTCAGCACAACCTCTCTGCTGTTCTTCGCTTGTTGCGTAAGTTCGGGACGATGTCGCGCTCAGCACTCGCCCAGCGCACCGGCCTCAATCGCTCAACGATTTCTGACCTCGTGACCGAGCTCGAAGACCTCGGACTCATCACGGAGTCCGACACGTCGGATCGAACTGGCGTCGGTCGCCCGTCGCGCATGGTTGCCCTGGCGGAAGATGTCGTCGTATTCGCCGTCAACCCGGAAGCAGACGCAACCACGGTGGGCATGGTCACCCTGTCGGGTCAGGTCATCCGCAAGGAGCGCATCACGATGGCGACGGTGCCCGAACCGAGCGAGGCGGTTGAGGTGGCCGGCAACGCCATCGCCACCATGCGGCGGGAGGCTGGGCGTAACTTCCGCGTCGTCGGCATCGGCGTCGCCGTTCCCGGACAAATCCGAGTCGGTGACGGTGTCGTTCGACTCGCCCCTCATCTCAACTGGGTCGAGGTCCCCTTCGCCTCCATGCTCAACCAGAAGACTGGCCTGCCCGTGTCGATTGATAACGATGCAGGCTTGGGCTCGATCGCCGAGCTCGACCACGGCGCCGGACGCAGCTTCAGCGAGGTCGTCTACATCTTCGGTGGCGCTGGCGGCATCGGTGGCGGCGTGATTCACAACGGTGCCCTGTTTCGTGGTTCGGCCGGATACGCCGGTGAAATCGGGCACATGCGCATCTCTGATTTGCCGCGCGATGACTATTCCGGGCTCCAAGGCACGCTCGAAGCCCTGGTCAATCGCGATGAACTTCTCGCGGCGCTCGACCTCGAAAGCGCCGACGATGACGAGTTGATTGAGCGACTCAAGGCGCCCGTTTCAGGCCGTGTGAAGAAGATCCTTGAATTCCAGCTGGACGCCCTCTCCGTTGCCCTCGGCAATGTGGTCAACGTGTTCAATCCCGAAGTCGTCGTTGTGGCTGGCTACCTGGCCGTGCTCTTCGGGTATGACTCTGACCGCCTCTTGAGCCGATTCCGCTGGGGCACTCTCAACGCGCCGCAAGATCGACTGATTGTGCGCCCGGGCGAACTCGGGCCTAATCTGCTCATGATTGGTGCTGCTGGGCTCGCATTCGCCGAACTCGTCGAGAAGCCCGCGAGCACCCAACTCTTTACCGCCTAGAACGAACAATTTCCAACACCCACCGCGACACACAAGAAAGCGAACCGATGCTCCCCACCACACTTCCTTCCCCTCGCATCATCGACCCGTCGAGCGTGACGCCACTGCGCTGGGGAATCATCGGACCCGGCGGGATTGCCGCGAACTTCGCCGATGCCGTGCACAAATACACGTCACAGCGCATCGTCGCCGTTGCGTCGAAAACCCCTGGTCGCGGCCAAGAATTTGCGGCGCCCCGTGGCATCGAGATCGTGCTTGATTCGTATGAAGCACTCGTCGCACACCCCGAGGTGGACGTCATTTACGTGGCCACGACACACGAGTTCCACAAGGAACACGCGCTGCTGGCCATCGCCGCCGGCAAGCACGTTCTGATCGAGAAGCCGTGTGCAATCTCCAAGGCAGACGTCGAGGAGATTGCCGCTCACGCCAAGGCTGCCGGTGTGCTCGCGATGGAAGCCATGTGGACCCGCTACCTTCCCCAAACGGATGTCATCAGCCAGATTCTGAGCGAGGGCATCCTCGGAGACATTTCACTCGTCGTCTCCGACTTCGGCCAAGACCTGCGTGGCGTGCCACGATGCATGTCGTCGGTCAGTGGTGGCGCACTGCTCGACCTCGGCGTGTACAACTTTGCGTTCACCTCGCTCGTTCTCGGCACTGCTACGAACATCACAACGACCGGCAAGCTCACGCTGACCGGCGTTGATGAGACGAGCACGACCTACTTCTCGTACTCGGGCGCAGCTCGGGCCGTTGCCACGGTCAGCCTCGCGACGTACACGCCGACGGCCGCGTCAATCTCGGGTGACAACGCCGTGCTCACCGTCGATACCCCGTTCTTCACGCCGACGGCGCTCACGCTGTACGGCGCTGAATTCAACGCGAAGCCGGTTGCTCGCTGGGAAGACAGCTCAGGAATCCGCGAACACCAAGGATTGGGCTACCAAGCCACTGCGCTCGCTTCGTACGTCGACCAAGGGTTGCTCGACTCACCGGTGCGGCCTCTCGCAGAGGTTGCCAGCGACATCGGGCTGCTGGAGCAGGCGCGTCACCAAATCGGTGCGTTCCTGGACGGCGAAGCTCGCCCGTAGTCCGCGCTCGGCATTGACCGCCAGGGTCATGAACGTTCTGGGCCGTTAGCGATCTGCGTCGTTTTCGGCTGCGGCGACGTCATCTTCGAGGGCGATGTCGTCGGACATGGCTTCAATCGCTGCCAGCTCGGCGCTCGTTTCAATGCCCACTGACGATTCGACGTTTCGCAGCGTTCGCTCGACCGCACGCGTTCGGCGACCGGCATCTTCGACGGTCTTTTGGGCTGTGTTGAGCTGTTTCGCGAGCTTGTCCCACACTTCGCCGTACTTGTGAAACTCCTGCTTGGCCGCGCTCAAAATCTTCCAGACGTCGGATGTGCTCTTCTCAATCGCGAGCGTTTTGAAGCCCATCTGCAAGCTGTTGAGCAGTGACATCAAGGTCGTCGGACCCGTGACCTGAACGCGGAACGTGTTCTGAAGTTCGTTGGCAAGACCGGGGCGGCGGATTACCTCGGCGAAAAGACCTTCGGTCGGCAAGTACATGATTGCGAAGTCGGTCGTGCGTGGCACGTCAATGTATTTGTCCCGAATTGTCTTGGCCTGAATCTTGATTGCCTTTTCGATGTTCTTTGCTGCAACCTCAACGGCAATCGGGTCGGCGAGTTCTTGTGCGGCAAGCAGGCGCTCGTAGTCTTCTTGCGGGAACTTCGAGTCGATCGGCAGGTAGACAAACTCGTCGTCGACCCGGCCGGGCAACTTGACCGCGAATTCCACCGCATCGTTTGACCCGGCCTTCACCTTGACGTTCGCGTCGAACTGGTCAGGAGTGAGCATGTCCTCGAGCTGTCGGCTCAACTGGACCTCGCCCCATCCGCCACGGTTCTTGACGTTCGTGAGCACGCGCTTGAGGTCACCCACACCGTTCGCCAGCGTCTGCATTTCACCCAAGCCTCGTTGCACCGATTCGAGGCGCTCGCTGACCAGAGCAAACGATTCACCGAGACGCTTCTCGAGCGTGCCCTGCAACTTTTCATCGACGGTTTGTCGCATGGCTTCGAGCTTCTCCTCGTTGCCCTTCTGCAGCCGGTCGAGGCTGTTGATCAGGGTCTGCTGAAGCTCTTGCCGGCCGGCTGTCGCCTCCTGGCGCTGAGTTGTCGCCGTCGCCTCGAGCGACAAACGAAAGGCCTCGAACTTCGCGTCGACTTGCGATTGGGAGTTCATGATTGCCCGAGCTAGTTCGTCGCGCACTGCGGCAAGTGGCCGGTCGATGTCGACTGAACCGGATGCCCCGCCTCGACGGCGAGCGACCAACGCGACAATCACGACCAACAACACGACGTTGACTACGCCAAAAACCATCGACAGATCCATGTCGTCACCCCACTTCTCGTATTGCGTCTAACTCTAACGAGGGGGTACGACCCCTGAATGGGAGCGCCTATTTTTTGGGTGCCGACTCGCTGAGTCGTCGTTCTCGCATCGCCAGAAAGAGCGGAAACGTAAAGGCCATCGCGGTGATTCCGGAGAGCAGGATGTACAACCACACGCGCTTCATGCCGATGCGCCGGGCCTCCACAATCATGAACACGACGGCGGCGATGGCGACAATCGTCAGATCCGCGGAAAGTACCCAATCGACCGCAGTACCGAACCAGGCTCCCAAGTAGTCCTGACCGGTCACGGCGACGATGCCATTCAGCACCCAGGCTGAGACGAGTCCGATGATGGAAAGCGTGAGATAAACCCAGAAAAGTGGTGTGCGCATGTTCGAAGCCTACTTTTCCGAATCCTTGTTGCGCGCAGGCATTTCGCAGGCGGGCGTTCCGCCGGGCAACCGGTGCCGGTTTTTCGCAACGAGTCGGTATCCCCATGCGCTCAGTCGCCGAATTCCCGGCGCCCGCATCACCCACGCGACAAGCCGGTGAAAGGGGTCCCCCTGAATTCGCATGAGTTCGGCGAAACACTCGTGTCCGCCGAACAACTCACCGTCACGCTCGAGATAAACCTGATCACTCGCCATCTGAGAGGTGAGCCCAAAGT
>JBFYOK010000153.1:0-5500 GCA_041303845.1 Microbacteriaceae bacterium
CTTCGCAATCTGATTGACGTCGTCCCGTTCGGAATTTCGGACGACAAGATGGCGCCTACCGGCCACGGCATTAAGGGTGTCGTCGACGGCATCAGCGCGGGCGACAAGGTCGTGCTTTGGGGTGGTGGCATCTACAACTGGTTCGACCCTCTCACGCTCATTCGTGCCATGGGCAAACTCGTGACCAAACGTGGCCGTGACACGACCGCAAGCAAACGCGAGCCGGCGGTCAAGCTTTTTTTCTTAGGCGTCGCACACCCGAACCCCGATGTCGCTGCGCTCGACATGGTTACTCGCTCGCGTGCGCTCGCCGACGAGTTAGAGCTGACCAACACGCACGTGTTTTTCAATGAGACGTGGGTGCCTTACTCCGAGCGTTCCAACTTTCTGGCTGACGCAGACCTTGGTGTGAGCACGCACCTCGAGCACCTTGAGACGGCGTTCAGTTTTCGCACGCGCATCCTCGACTATCTCTGGGCTGGGCTTCCGGTCGTGTCGACGACCGGGGACGCGTTTGCCGAGATCATCGAGTCGTCAGGTGCCGGCGTCGTCGTGCCGGAACGCGACGTGGATGCGCTCGTTGACGCACTCGAAAAACTGCTCTTTACCTCCGCGGGCGAGACTGCTGCGCGCAACTCGGCGAAACTGGGCCAGTCGTTCTTGTGGTCGCGTGTGGCCGCGCCGCTCGTTGATTTTTGCGCGGCTGGGATTCCGGCGGCCGATGCGAGCGTTCGCGGTCGGGGAATCCCGGCGCGATTCACTCGGCAATCATGGTTGGCCGGCAAAGTTCGCGGCGCCCGTGCCGTGTGGCGCGAGGGCGGGCTCAACGCAATCACGCGTCGACTTACCGGCCAGTAGCAGAGTTCGTCGACGGCAAGCGCGGTAGCCTCGTCGCATGACTTTGCCGACTTGGGTTTCGCGCGTGCGCTGGGTTGTGTTCCTTCCCATCGCTGTTTTTCTCGGACTTGGTGCCTGGGCAGTTTCGTCGCCGATTGGTGCGAGCCCCGATGACGATTTCCACCTGGCGAGCATCTGGTGCGCTGGGGGCGAGCGACCGGACCTTTGTGCTCCGGGCGACACGCCGACCGAACGAACCGTCGATTCGTCTCTGGTGACGGCGGCCTGTTTCGCTGCTGACCCCACCGTGAGCGCTAGCTGTCAGAGCGACCTCGGTCTCTTCCAACCGGAAACCCCCACTGTCTCGACGGACCGCGGATCGTTCTCGGCCAACTATCCGCCCGTCTATTACGCGGTGATGAACTGGTTTGCCTCCCCGAACATTGAAATCTCCGCACTGATCATGCGGTTTGTGAACATCTTCTTCTTTATCGGTTCCGGCATCGCGTTGTGGTTTCTTCTTCGTCCGGCGAACCGCCGCACGCTGCTCCTGATGTGGGCCGTGACGACGGTGCCGCTCGGCCTGTCGCTCATCGCATCGAATAATCCGAGCTCGTGGGCAATCACGGGTGTACCCACTGCGTGGTTCGCGCTGTACGGCTTCTTGCAACGACCTGACAAAAACGAGAGTGGATGGTCTCGCCGACGTGTCGCGCTAGCTGGACTATTCGCGCTCGAGGCGTTCCTCGCTTCCGGCGCGCGCGGCGATGCTGCTCTCTACACAATCGTTGGTTCGCTCGTGGCCATCGCGCTCACCTGGCGCCGCTCGCGCGATTACGCATACGCACTCGTGGTGCCCGCGGTGCTCGCGGTCGTCTCCGCTTCGTTCTTCCTGCTCTCCGGTCAATCGGCTGTCGCTTCGACAGGCCTGTCGAGCAGCGAGACCACCAGCATCGTGGAACAAAATCCGCGTTCTGCACTCGGTGTTCTCGCGGTCAACGTCGCACAGCTGCCCTTCTTGTGGGTGGGCGCTTTCGGCAGCTGGGGTCTCGGTTGGCTCGACACCGAAATGCCCGCAATCGTCTGGGCCTGCGCCGCCGGTGTTGCTGTTGGCGTTCTGTTCTTCGCTCTGGGCAAGTCGAGTCGCACGCGAGTCTGGACCGCGGCTGCTGTTGCGGGGCTTACGGCGCTCATCCCGCTCTATGTCTTGCAACGGTCTTTGAGCTATGTCGGCGAGCAGGTTCAACCGCGCTACATCTTGCCGCTCATGATTCTGTGTGCCGGAGTCTTGTTGCTCTCGTTCGAACGCTCCGAAGTCTCTCTCACTCGACCGCAAGGCTTGCTCGTCGCTCTGGCGTTGTCGGCTGCGAGTGCGATGGCACTGTTCGTGAACATCAAACGCTACGTTGCTGGCATCAACACGTCGTCGGGAGTCAATCTCGACGCAGATCTGCAGTGGTGGTGGAACATGCCGGTGACGCCGATGGCGGTGTGGGCGATAGGTTCGCTAGCGCTTGCCGCTAGTTTTCTGAGTGTTTTTCACCTTGCTCACACCCGCCGCTGACGTTGGCTTGATTGTCGACTCGAGTTCACGCACACGAATATCCAGCAGGGCGACCTGCTCGGCCAACGTGCGACTGTGAGCCTCAATTTTGGTGAGTTCGGCGCTGTGCTGAAGTGCGACCAAAAACAAGAGAACTAAGCTGGCGAAGAATGCCAAGTTAATCGGTACATCAAAACCGAGCTTCGTTGACACCCACTCAAGTGACTGAGGGTAGATGCTGATGACCAGCGCGCCGACGCCGGCAACGATCCACCAGATTGCGTGGCGCTCGCGCAAGCGGCGAAGACGCAGCATCTCGATAACGAGCACGAGAGTTAGCGATGCGGCGACGATTCCGAGGACATATTGCAGGGTGCTCACTTTGTTTCCTCCCGCTGATTGACGGAAATCTTGGGGCGAAGAAACGCGAACGCCATTGCGAGAGCGACCCGAGCCAAGTACATGGCCGCCTTCACCGGATTCTGCGATGGGGTGCCACCGGCACGCTCGCGCATCGACACCCCGATCTGTCGAATGACGAGTTTGGCTCGCGCGGCGATGACGAGTGACTCAACGGTGTCGCCGAGATACTCCGCCGGATAGTGCTGAGCGAACAGTTCGACGGCACGCGGACCCGATGCTCGAAACCCTGACGTCGTGTCGGTCAATCGCGTCTCGGCGGTTCGGCTGAGGATGCTCGCGAGTACGACCATCGCCCACCGTCGCGGACCGCGCACGGCGTAATCGCCCTCGCCCGCAAACCGAGCACCAATCACGAGGTCCGCCGACTTCAGTTCGGCCACAAGTTTCGGGAGTTCCGCCGGGTCGTGTTGTCCGTCAGCGTCGACTTGAACGACATTGCGATATCCGTTGGCTAACGCAAACCGAAAACCGCAGCGCATCGCACCGCCAACACCGAGGTTGTAAGGCAAGGTGGCGACGAGCGCGCCGGCCTCGCGGGCTACTCGAGTGGTGTCATCCTTCGATCCGTCATTGACCACGAGAATCGTGATTCCCGGCAACTTTGCGTGAGCCTCACGAATGACGTCTCCAACAGACGCTTCTTCGTTGAACGCTGGCATCACAATCAGCGTTGTCGAGAGGTCAATCGGCATGTCTCAAACCTACTTGGCTCGAAGGTTGGAGAGGTGACCCAAATACCACTGGTAGGTTTCCGCCACGCCGCTGTCGAGGCTGATGTGAGCTGTCCAACCCAGGTCGTTCAGGCGCGACACGTCGAGGAGTTTGCGTGGAGTTCCGTCGGGTTTTGACGTGTCTTGCGTGAGTTGGCCTTGATAACCGACGGTGCGTGCAACAAGTTCGGCAAGCTCCCGAATTGACACATCATCACCAACGCCGACGTTGATTGTGTCGGGGGAGTCGTAGTGCTCGAGCAAAAACAACACAGCGGCGGCCAGGTCATCCACGTGCAAGAACTCGCGACGGGGGGTTCCGGTTCCCCAGATCACAACCTCAGGAAGGTTCTGCTCTTTGGCTTCGTGCAGGCGACGAATCAGCGCGGGCATTACGTGTGAATTTTCGGGATGGAAGTTGTCACCCGGGCCATACAGGTTGGTCGGCATGGCACTAATCCAGTGACGACCGTATTGGCGTCGAGACGCCTGAACTTGCATGATTCCAGCGATCTTGGCAATCGCGTATGCATCGTTGGTGGGTTCGAGCGCGCCGGTTAACAGTGAGTCCTCGCGAATCGGTTGCTGGGCAAACTTCGGGTAGATGCATGAACTGCCCAAGAAAATGAGTCGATCGACGTCTACCTTGTTAGCGGCATCCATGATGTTCACCTGAATGAGCAGGTTGTCACTCAAGAATTCAGCCGGGTAGGTGTTGTTGGCGTGAATGCCTCCGACACGAGCTGCCGCGTCGACAACTACTTCCGGGCGGTGCTTCTCAAAAAAGGCAAAAACAGCGGTGCGGTCGCGCAGGTCGAGCTCGCTAGAGGTCGCGCCGATGAGATTCGTGAAGCCCTGTGATTCGAGGTGCCGCCACACAGCTCCCCCGACGAGACCACGATGGCCGGCGATATAGACCCGTGCGGACCGGTCAATCCGGCCAGGGGTCGACAGGGTCACGGGGGAAGACGAGGTTTCGTTCACGGGCGTTGGAAATCCTTGTGGTGTGGCGGGATGCGTCCCCGCGGGTGGAGCGCGTGCGCCTGCCATAGAGTTTAGGACGATGTGCACGCGTGACTGAGGCGTGATGACACGAAACTTATGGAGGTGACCGTGGGCAAAGCCGACATCCTCGTTGTTCTGCCGACACTCGGAGATCGCCTCGACACCTTGGCCGAAACTCTCGATGCCGTTGATATTCAACGCGTCGACGCATCCCTCACCCTCGTTGTCGTCGCCCCCGCGAAGGCAACCGCTGCTCGAGCTCTGGCCAAGAAGCACGGTGCCGTGATTGTTGATGATCCCGGCACGGGCATCAGCGAGGCCATCAACTGTGGTCTGCGCGCACGTGACGGAGAAGAGTTTTATGCGTGGATGGGCGACGACGACCTCTTTCGCCCACACGGGCTCGCCTCACTCCTGTCTATTTTGCGCTCACGCCCCGATGCAGTTCTGGCCTTCGGCGGGTGCGACTACATCGACCCTCATGGCCGAACACTCGCCGTGTCGAACGCAGGCAAGCTGGCACCTTTCTTGTTGCCGTGGGGCCCCGACCTGATTCCACACCCGGGCACCATGGTGCGGTTGGATGCGCTCGAAGAGATCGGGGGGTTCGATGTTGACCTGCGCTACTCGATGGACCTCGACGCATTCTTGAAGCTTCGCCGGTTCGGAAAGTTCGCTTTCACGAGGCAAAGTGTGTCCGCCTTCCGCTGGCACCCTGACTCGCTGACAGTTTCGAACCGCAAAAAGTCAAGCCTCGAATCCGAGGCCGTCAAGCGTCGCCACCTGCCCGTGCTGTTGCGTCCGGTGAGTTACCTGTGGAGTTATCCCATTCGGTGGGCATCTGCTGTCGCAGCCAAGGGCATCAACGCCCGTGCCCACAAACTCACTGCGATAGGCTGAAACGCCCCTCTCACCTACCGGAAAGAGTTCACCAGCGATGTCCGCGGATCAGCCAAAACGTGCCCTCATCACCGGTATCACC
>JBFYOK010000154.1:0-5873 GCA_041303845.1 Microbacteriaceae bacterium
CGGCCCGCTCCGTGTTGGTCAGGGGCATGTGTCTCGGCGCGAAGTCCGGCCACTTCTGCTTGTGATCCGGGACGGGATAGTGCACGTCAGTCTTGATTCCCGCTGCGTCGAGCACGGCCCGCGCCGTGTAGCGGTCATCCGATTCGAGAACGGCGAGGTGTCCAATGAACTTCTCGCTCGACTGGTTCACGAGTTTCAGTCCCTGAGCTGATGAACTATCGGCGATTGCTGACTCATAAACGGAGTGGATATCCCGACGACGCTGATTGCCGCCATCGAGCAGAGGTAGCTTGACGCGAAGGATCGCGGCCTGTATCTCGTCAAGGCGAGAATTGCGACCGTGCGAGTGTTCAATCGAATACTTGGATGCCCACCCGTACTGGCGCATGCGACGCACACGTTCGGCCAGCTCAGCACTGTTGGTCATGACAGCTCCCCCGTCGCCGAGTGCGCCGAGGTTTTTCGTTGGGTAGAAGCTCGTCGTGGCGATGTCGCCGAATGCGCCGCCCATCGTGCCCTCAGATCGAGCGCCGAGCGATTGGGCGCAGTCTTCGAGCACAGGGATGCCGTGCTTGGCAGCAACGGCCAAGAGCTCGCGCATGGGCGCCAGTGCGCCGTAAAGGTGCGTCACGACGATTGCCGCGGGAAGATCCCCGCACTTATCGAGTGCGACCTCAAGTGTTGCCGCGGACATCAGATGAGCAATCGGGTCAATGTCCACGTAGACCGGCTCAGCTCCGAGCAGCCGAACCGCGGTCGACGTGTACGCGCCGGCATTCGCGACGGTGAGCACCAGACTGCCAGGGGTTACGCCGAGTGCGGCGAGACCGAGCTCGAGGGCATCCGTTCCGTTGCCCACATTGATGGCGTGTGCGGTGCCCACGTAGTCGGCAAGTTCCGCTTCGAGAGCGTCGTGTTCAGGACCGAGCACAAACCAGCCGCTCGAAACAACGCGTGCGATTGCGGCGTCCAATTCGGCACGAATGTGTTCAGTGCCTCGCGAAAGGTCATTGAACGGAACGGGCGCGGAAGTCATGGTCTAAGGGTATCCGGTTGCGTGCGTTACGCCCGATTCGCGCGACGCGCGCGTGAACGCTTGCGGGCCTCGAGCACCGCGGAAATAGCAACTCCGCGGGAAAGCCCGTAAAGGTTCTCCTCGAAGACCATCTGCCCAATCCACTTGTCGCCGGCTTCATCGGGCACTGCCTCGCCCGTCGTGATTTTTGCCAGATCACCCTCGTAAACGGGCAACTCCGTCCACTTCGGCTTGAGTACGGTGTGTGTGCCGTCGTCATGACCGGCGTAGTGCGAGAGATTCACCCCGGGCGACAATACCCACGAGTCGCGCGACCACATGCTCGCGAGCCAGCGATACGCCCACGTCGAGATGCGTCCCGCGTGGGCATCCGCAAAGTTCTGTTTCCATCGCAGTGCGCCGACCCGAGAGCCGACGATGCGCTCGAGATCAGCCACGCTCGCGTTCATTGCCCACGAGAGCGAATCGTCATATCCGACCCACGCACGCTGCCAGGTCGCCCACGCATACGACTCGGGGTAGCGCGAAAGTCGCGGACCAATTCCGGGAACGCTGCTGTGTTGTGGCGGAACGAGGTGGTAACCCGACACGTGCTCGATTTTCGTGTCATCGGCGTACTTCGCAAGCATCGCCTCGAGAAACGGAATCATGTCTGGGCCGGGCACCGTGTCGTCCTCAATCACAATCACACTGCCGTGGCGCTCGGTCGCCTCGGTCACCGAGAGTGACACGTTGGCACGAAGGCCGAGGTTTGTGCTCCGGAACGTGAGCTCGATTTTGTCGGTCCAGTCAATGGCTTCCGCGAGCGCGCGAACCGCGGCGACTCGTTCGGCATCGCCGGGCACGTGGGGCTTGGGTCCGTCGACACACACCGTGATGTTTTGCGCGTTCACCGACCGCAGGCTCGAGAGCAACCGCTCGAACTTGTCGGCGCGGTTGTAGGCCATCAGCAGAATGGGTGTCACGAGTATCCATGTTAAAGTCTCAACCGTGACTCGCTCTCGCCCCACGCCCACGGTGTACTGCACGTACTTCGACAGCGGCTACCTTTCGCGAGGCCTCACCCTGATCGAATCGATGCGCGCACACGACGAAAACTCACCCATCATCGTGCTCGCGCTTGATTCTGATGTGAAGGCATTCTTTGACGCGGAGAAGATGCCCGGCGTGAGCGCGATTCTTGTTGACGAGCTCGAACGCGCCGAGCCAGAACTCCGTGAACTCAAGGAAACGCGCTCGCGAATGGAGTACTACTTCACGTGCACGCCTCTGCTCGTGCGGTATGCCATGAACGCGATAGGCAAGCCCGGTACCGCCGCGATTTACCTCGACGCAGATCTTTTCTTTTTCGACAAACCCCAGCTGGCTATTGACGCACTTGGCGACGGATCGGTTGGCATCATCGAACACCGCTACCCGACTCGACTGGCGAAGCGTTTAGCCAAGTACGGGCGGTTCAACGTTGGCTGGGTTGCTTTTGTCGATGACGAAAACGGTCGACGCGTTCTCGACTGGTATTCGAAGAGCACCCTGGAGTGGTGTGGGGACAAACCAACTGACGGTAAGTACGCAGACCAGGGTTACCTCGACTGGTTCCCAGACTTTCCCGGCGTCGAGATTCTGCAATCGGGAGCGTTTGACCTCGCGCCGTGGAATACAGCTCGGCACGACATCCGGCTCACGGACACGGCTGACAAGACCGGCACAACCATCACAGTCGATGGCGAACCACTGAATTTCTTTCACGTGCATGGTCTGCGTTCGGTGGGCGACTGGTTTGTCACCGCGCAAAGTGTCTACGGCGCGAAACTGACCCGTGCGCTGCGGAGCGGCGTTTACGAGCCTTACGTGACCGCGTTACAGAAGTGGGATGCGTACGCCGCAGCCAAGCTTCCGGAACGACCCGCCCCCGCCAAACGTGGTGTCGGACTTTCAGGATTAGTCTTTCGCGCCTACAAAGGTGCGCTCAATCGCTGGGCGATTGCCAAGGGTGACGCTATTCGTCGAACGACATCAACTTGACGTATTCGGCGACCATCGGCACGCTCTTGCGGAGCTTGCTGAACGAACCCGAGGCTGTCACGGTACCGTTTTCCACGACGTAAACCACGTCCGAGTGCTGCACAGTTGACAGCCGGTGAGCGATCACCACGACCGTGACGTCCTTGCCCAGGTTGCGCAGGCTAGCCGCGACGAACGCTTCACTCGTGGCGTCGAGTGCCGACGTGGCTTCATCAAGGATGATCAGGCGCGGTTGTTCGTAAAGCGCACGGGCCAGCCCGAGACGTTGAACCTGACCACCGGAAAGTGCGTCACCCTGCTTGCCGACCGACGTCTGCAGTCCGTCGGGCAAAGCTGCGATGAAGTCCTCGAGAAAGGCTGCCTTGACGGCGTTGTTGACCTTTACATAATCGATGTCTTCTGGGCTGACGCCGAGCGCGATGTTCTCGGCAATCGTGCCTGAAACCAAACCTGGGTTTTGAGGCACATAAGAAATCAAACCTGGTCGAGCGGCATTCAAGCTCTGCGGATTAGTTCCGTTGATGTGAACAATGCCCTGTGAAGGCTCTAGGAGCCCCAGCAGCATGTCCACAATTGTGGTCTTCCCAGCTCCAGAAGGCCCAATAATGGCAACATGTTGGCCCGATTCGATTGTCAAGGACACATGTTCGAGCGCAGGAACAGTCGAACCTGGATAAACAAAAGAAACATCGTCCACCGTAACTCTGAGTGCTTGGCTCAACGAAGAAGAATCCTGCCCGCGTTCATGGCTTTCTGCTTCTGAGTGCGACGTGCTCGATTTCCTTCCGCCACCGCTGATTTTTGTGGCAGCAAAATCTCGCGCTTCCCTGAGAAGCCGATGTGCCATTGCTGACTGCTCTACCTGATTCTTCGACACCGCGGCCGCGTTTTGGAGTGGCAAGAGTGCTGCCATGATTCGAACACCGCCGGTCAAGAAAACTCCGACAGTCACAAGTCCCGTGGCGAGCTGCCCGGTCAAGAACTGATAACCGACGAAAATGACCACGCCGAGCATCAATGCCGTTTCAATCACGTAGCGCGGCATTCCACCAAGAAAGTTCAACATCCCGCCACTGAACGAGACCCGGGAGCGAGCACGATCGAACTTATCAAGGTAGAAGTCTTGTTTGTTGAAGACTGAAATCTCGCGAAAAGCACCGAGGAAGTCATCGACGACGAGCAGGCTTTCCATGTTTCCTTCTGAGGCGTCGACTCCCGCCTTCTGCAGAAGCCGCGAAATCACACCCTGAATCACGAAAATGAGAATGCCGAAATAGACAAACACGGAAAGGGCCGCCACTGGATCGACGACCGTAAAGGTCGCCGCAATCAGAAAGAGCAAAAGCCCTTCTGAGACAAAAGTTGACAAGTTCCCCAACAATCCCGGGAATGCGTTTGACGTCGAGCCCATCACAGTCCATGCGATTTCACCCTTGTCAAGGGTCTGAACCCGGGCGAGGTTTCCGGTGAACAGGTACCGAGTAATTTCAGCCGCCTTCTCAGCGTCAACTCGTGCCAGGAAGTTGGCAATTGCGCGACCTAGCGTTATTGCGATGACCGCCTTTGCCGAGAACACGACCAGCACCCCGACAACCAACAAAAGGAGTGTCTGCTCGGTAACCTGCGGAAGGGTGAACCCGAAAACGACCAATGGCTTACCCGAGTCAAGGCTCGTGGCCGCAAGCCCGGTCAGCAACCCGGTGAGAGCAATCCCGACAACGTCCAAGATCCCCGAAAAAGCGCGAAGGATCACAAGGGTGAAATAGACGCGTCTCTCACGCTTTGAGAGAAAACTCAGCGATCGTCGAATTGCGGAAATCATACTTTGGTACCGAAACGCTTACTTGACCACGACGGTGTCGATCCACGGACGACCCGCGGCGTCGAGGGCTTCGATGTCGGCATCCACCATGATGCGCGCCAGCTCGGGGGTGTGAATCTTTGGCGTCCAGTCGAGCGCTTTGTTCGCACGAGAGGCATCACCGACGAGAGCATCAACCTCGGTCGGGCGCAGGTAGCGCTCGTCGAACTTGACGTATTTCTCCCAGTCGAGGCCGACGTGCTCAAAGGAGAACTGCAGGAAGTCTTTGACCGTGTAGTTCGTGCCGGTGGCGACGACGAAGTCGTTGGGCTCGTCGACCTGGAGCATGCGCCACATCGCGTCGACATACTCTGGCGCGTAACCCCAGTCGCGAACAGCGTCGAGGTTGCCCATGTAGAGCTCCTTCTGTTCGCCGGCCTTGATGCGGGCAACGGCACGTGTGATCTTGCGTGTGACGAAGGTCTCGCCGCGTCGTGGCGACTCGTGGTTAAACAAGATGCCGTTGACGGCAAACATTCCGTAGCCCTCGCGGTAGTTGCGCGTGACCCAATAGGAATACAGTTTCGCGGCACCATAAGGCGAGCGCGGGTAGAAGACGGTGTCTTCGTTCTGTGGTGGCGGAGTAGCACCAAACATCTCCGAGCTAGACGCCTGGTAAAAGCGGCAATCGAGGCCGACCATGCGGATTGCTTCGAGCAAACGAATCGAACCGAGACCCGTGCTGTTTCCGGTGTGCTCGGGCTCGTCAAAGCTGACACGGACGTGCGATTGTGCCGCAAGGTTGTAGACCTCGTGCGGACGAACCGAATCGAGCAGTGTGACCAAACGCGATCCGTCGCTCAAGTCGCCGTAGTGCAAGAACAACTTCGTGCCGGCGATGTGAGGGTCGTTGTAGAGGTGGTCGATGCGCGCCGTGTTGAACGTGGATGCGCGCCGAATGACACCGTGCACCTCATAGCCCTTGGCGAGCAGGAGTTCGGCGAGGTAGCTACC